>CADDZH010000045.1 GCA_902812455.1 Chloroflexota bacterium
GCCCAACCCCGCTTGCCCCTACGATATACGATTCGCATTCGTGCCGGCTGCACGATGGAAGAAATGGATGAGATTAAAGGTGCAGGAGATCTATCGTTTTCTTGATACGGGGGTGCAGGATGCGGCCCTCAACATGGCTATTGATGAGGCAGTGCTCCTGCATCATATGCAGGGCGTGGCGCCGCCTACGCTGCGCGTCTTTTGCTGGTCGCAGCCGTCGATCTCCCTGGGGCGTTTTCAGAGCGTCGAGCGCGAGATAGATAGAGAGCGCTGCCGGGAACTGGGCGTGGCTCTTGTACGACGCCCCACGGGAGGGCGCGCCGTCTACCATCGAGATGAATTTACCTACAGTATCGTGATCGGCAAGCGCTATGGCGTGCCTGCGGGGGTGGTGGCTGCCTATGCCTATCTTGCGCAGGGCATCCTGGCGGCCATGCATAGCCTGGGCGTGCAGGCGGAGTTAAGCGACGAGCGCGCCAGCAAGCATCCCTCGGCAGCCTGTTTTGCCTCCTCCACACAGGCCGATCTGACCAGCGGTGGCTACAAGCTGGTTGGCAGCGCGCAGGTGTGGAAGGACGACGCGCTGCTGCAACAGGGATCGCTACCCCTGGATGATCGCTCTGCCGAGTTTTTTTCGATGCTGCGCTATCCTTCTGAAGAGGCGCGAGCGCAGGCGCTAGCCCTCTACCAGGAGAAAACGATGCCGCTGCATGTGTTCGCTCCGCAGGCTACATGGGAGCAGGTGGCGGAGGCGTTCCGCAGCGGTTTTGGCAGCGCCTTGCAGGCCGAATTTGTGCCTGGTGAGTTGAGCCGGTCGGAGTGGGAACTGGCCTATCAACTGGTTGAGGAGAAGTACAGCAAGCTGGAATGGCGCGCAGCATATACCTCGCAGAAGGAGCATACTTGCAATGCGTAACGTTCCAAATCTGCTGAGTTCAAGTCGCATCGTGGCAACTGTTGTGATATTTGTGCTGGTCTTGCTCGATAGCCCCTGGGCCTTCCTGGTTGCCACAGCGCTGTTTGTCCTGGCATCGATCACCGACTACCTGGATGGCTACTTCGCCCGCCGCTTCAAGCTGGTCTCTTCCCTGGGTGTCTTCTTAGACCTCACTGCCGATAAAGTATTTGTTTGTGCCATCTTGATCGCCCTGGTGCAGGTTAGCCTCGTGCCTGCCTGGATCGCCGCGATTATCGTCGCACGAGAACTCCTGGTCTCAGGGCTGCGCTCGATAGCTGCGGCAAAGGGCAAAGTTATTCCTGCCGGCATGTGGGGCAAGCAGAAAACGCTCATTACCATGGTTGCCATGGGCATATTGTTATTCGCCAAAGGCTTGAATGCCCACCTGCTCTCGCTCTTTCCCCCTATGCTCGTCTTTAACAAGCAGGCGCTGAATGCCCCCGATATCCTGCTCCTTGCTGCCGATGTTCTCCTGATCCTGGCCACCGTGTGGACAATTTTTTCCGGTATCGAATATATGATCGGCGCACTGCCGCTTTTCCAGAACCAGAAATGAGAGCCTGGCCTCCACAAACCTGGCCTCCACAAGGGAGGCCACTACATTTCATCCATTTCGGCAGGCTGAACATGTAGTGACTCCCCCTTGTGGGAGTCAGGTATCCAGCTTCTAATCAGGCCTTTACATTCGAAGGCGCTCTCTCGAGCCCCGTTTCTTGTCCCAGCTTGCTCTCTGTTCCTGCCAGCAAGCGGGCGATATTGTCGTGGTGGAAGAGAATAACCAGCGCAGCGGCAATCACAATAAAGAGCATCTCCGGCAGGCCGATGCGCCCGATGAATGTGGGATGAACACGACCGACAAAATAAAAGATAAAGGCGCAGGTCATGCCGGTGAGCGCCCCTACAATCGAACCAAGCGAGACATAACGCGAGAGCGCTATCGTAATGGCCGAGGTAAGAAGGCTGATGGCGAAAGCAAGAGGAGAGGCGACAAGTAACGTGCCGCCACTGGTGGAGACTCCGCGCCCACCTTTGAAGCCGATGAATACAGGGAAGATATGCCCAAGCAGCGCAGCTAATCCTGCCGCTGTTATTCCCCATCCCATGCCGTGAAAGAACGGGATAAATATTGCCAGCAGCGCAGGCCCTATCCCCTTTGATAGGTCCAGCACAAAGACTATCGCGGCAGGGATGTTTCCCAGCACCCGCCTGACGTTTGTCGCACCCATTTTGTGGCTGCCATAATTACGTATATCAAAATGCCTGCCGCGAAGCAGCATTCCCATCCAGTAGCCAGAAGGAAGAGAGCCCCACAGATAACCAATGATTGTTATAAGTACCAGGCCAGGAACGAAAGACATACCTGTCTCCTTCATTCGAGCTTTTTTCCCATCACAGTAATTAATTATAGTCCGATTGAAGGAAAAAACCAGAAACTTTATAACAGCCAGTGGTCATCGCCCAGCCAGGTGATATGATCAACGAAGCGCTGATTGCCGGCGCGAACGGCGATAATGAGTAAGGTTCCCGGCACGACCTCTTCCAGAGGGATGAATGTATCTGGCTGGCAAGCCTCCACATATTCTACTGTTATCGCCGGCTTTGTGGCCAGTTGCTCGACTATTGCTTTCTTAATCTCGGCAGCACGGCGCTCGCCTTGTTCAATGAGCGCTTTGCCCGCCATCAATGCGGGATAGATAGCTGCTGCCTCCTGCCGTTCTGTCGCCGAGAGGAAATGATTGCGACTGCTCCTGACCAGGCCATCGCTTTCGCGCACTGTTGGCAAGATACGCAGGTTGACATCGATATTCAAATCTCGCACGAGCTGGCGAGCAATGGCAACCTGGTGAATGTCCTTCCAGCCAAAATAGGCGATATCTGGCCGCACAAGCTGCAAGAGTTTCGTGATTACGGTGGCAACACCCCGGATGTACCGGGAATTTACCTGCGCCTCAAGACGCTCGGCGAAAGAGCCTGCGAAGGTGATGTAGGTAGAAAAGCCAGGCGGGAAGAGATCCTCAACGCGGGGAATGAAGACAACATCCACATTGGCAACGGTCAACAATTGCAGATCGCGCGGAAGGTCACGAGGATAATGTAAAAACTCTTCATCACTGGCAAACTGTAGTGGGCTTGTAAAAATGCTGGCAACACTGATTTCGCACTCGCGTTTTGCAGCCTCCACCAGTGTCATATGCCCTTCATGGAGGTACCCTCGAGTAGGAACAAATCCCACCGATCCGCCAGCCAGCCATCCCCGCGCCGTTTCAGTCATCTCATCCAGATTATATATAATTCGCATAGTGGCCCCCGGCGAAACAAAGGCATTCCTGCACCTTTGTGCTCCTGCCTGGTTCGTGACACCGGTATGCAGGAGAGCGGTATATCACGTTTTTTCATCATTTTTTTGAACGTATTTATGGTTATTAATGTCGCATTGTAGTTACCATAACGTATGGCAACAATACAAGTAACCTGCTCTAATAGTTAGAGATGCATGGAAAATATGCGTTTAAAATGCTACATCCGAATAAAAATTTGGTTCAATATGTTATACGTATAAAAGACGTGGGGAGACTCAGCCACAATTGCGCTTGACGTTCTGGGCATTCCAACGTATAATCAGGTCTGTACGAATTAAGATCTGGGTATTGCCACGGCCCGCTCTATGATTAACATACCGGGCCACCCCTGTAGTAGTCTGTCAAAGTTCAATTGGTGGGTGAAAGCCTGGCCCCCACAAGGGAGGCCACGACATGGTATCGGTCACATCAAGCTTGACGGACTAGTAGGACTGGCGGCAATTCATAGAGTGATCTTCAGGAATGCCTGTTGCCGCCGGGCGTTTTGCTCGCTTCCCTGCAAAGTCAGGCCGCTTGAGAGAGGCGGTCGGGAGAACCTTTTACCTTGAAGCGTTCAAGAGAACGTGAAAATAATGGAGGAATGTTTAATGAGTATTGGCGGACAAAGTGACGCGAGATCTGAGCGCAGAGTTTATCGCCTGACGCCTGAAGGCTATGCGAAGAAAAAAGAGCGCCTGGATTACCTGCGCACAGTGAAACGCAAAGAAGTCGCCGATTATATCCACGAAGCCAAAGAAGCTGGTGATATCACTGAAAGCGGCGCATACGAGGAAGCAAAGCGCGAACAGGCGCGAGTTGAGGGCGAGATCCTCTCGCTAGAGCGCCTGCTCGAATCTGCCGAGATCATGACTTCCGGTATGCATGACACCAAAAGCGGAGCCATGGACGTTCGCGTCGGCACGGAAGTAAAAGTTGAGACCGATAGTGGCGCCACACGCACGTTCAAAATTGTTGAGACCTTCGAGGCCGATCCAAAAGCCGGCCTGATCTCTGACCAGTCCCCGGTCGGCAAAGCCCTGCTCGGCCACAAGGAGGGCGAGGAGGTCAAGGTTTCCACGCCGGGCGGCGTAACCACCTACACCATCCTCTCAGTAAAACCGCTGGTATAAACTATTCCTGGCGCCTATCTAGGCGCCAGGAATAACTACTACACAACAAACTCACCATCCTTGCAGAAGAGTTCACCATCCACGCGAACCTCGCTGCCCCGGCGCAGATCGCACACCATATCCCAGTGCAACGCTGACTGGTTCTGCCCTCCTGCCTCGGGAAAGCCGGCGCCGAGTGCGAGATGCACAGTGCCACCCATTTTTTCATCGAAGAGGATATTCTTTGTGCAGCGATCCACGTTGCGATTATTGCCGAAGGCGAACTCTCCCAGGCGTTTCGCCCCCTCATCTATGCCGAGCATCTGCTCCAGGTAGTCCTGGCCTTGCGCTGCTCGAGCCTCAACGACCACACCGTTCTCGAAGCGCAGGCGCACGTCTTCGACCGAGCGCCCACCATATGAGGCAGGAAAGCTAAAACGAATGTAGCCATTGGCCGAATCTTCAACCGGGCTGGTGAAAAACTCGCCACCGGGCATATTGTAATGGCCATCATCGTTAATAAAGTGGCGTCCTTCGATAGAAAGCGTCAGGTCCGTGTCCTGTCCACGCACATGCATAGTACGCTTCCCGCTAAGCCACTGCACGAAGCGCTCCTGCTGCTGGCTCAGTTGCTGCCAGCGCGCTGCCGGGTCTTCGTCATCGAGGAAGCAGGTGCGGTAGAGGAAATCTTCAAAGTCGCTCAGGGACATATCCGCGTCCTGGGCGTAAGCATTGGTCGGGAACATGGCAATCGACCAGCGCAGCGATTTTTCAGCGGAGCGCTTCATATATGTCACTGCAAGATCACGAAAAGCCTGTTGTTGCAAAGCTATCCGTGATGGATCGACGCCGCTCAAGCCCTTTGTGTTCTCATCTGCCATGATTTGTAACTGCGTTTCGTACTCCTCAATAACCATACGCAGTGCAGGAGGGATGTAGGTCAACTGATCGTCTGACCCCTCTTTGAGGATAATTTCTTGCACTCCTGAGATATTGATGAAGGTTTCTGGGTGCGCTCCAGCACGAATGGCTTCTCGTACCACCTCTTTTATAAGCGGCGCGGCGAGTGGACCTGTGTGGATAGCCAACCGATCCCCCTTCTTGATACCAAGCGAGTAGCGCACCAGCACCTGCGCCATGCGCTGCAAACGAATGTCTGCCATGAAAAACTTCTCCTTTTCTTTTCATGTAATCGTATTAGTGTTCCCCTTTGCCGGAGCCGGTATCCCGAACCAGCCAAAAAGGCCCGCTAGAGCTATCAGTACCCCTCCGATAGCGAAGATGATGTTGACCGGCACAAATTGCCCAAAGTATCCGGCAAGGCCAATCGAAACAAGGCTGCTGGCATACATGGCCGTCTCGATTACCGCTTGCACGCGCCCCATCAACCCCCGGGGCGTCGAGTTCAGCAGCAGCGGGCCAAAGCCTATATCGATACCGCCCTGCGGCATACCAATAAGAAAGTTGATCACCAGCGCGGCCACAAACCAGCTTTGCAAGGAATAGATGATGATACCCACCCCAAGCAGGAAGACGCAGCCCGTGAGGATATATTTCGGCAGCACCTTGCGGGCCATGATACCAATGCCAATGGCGCCGATCAGTGCGCCCAGCCCTCCTGCTGCTCCCAGTGGGCCGTAGAGGGCAGCGCTCGTATGCAAGTTATGCGTCACGAAGATGATGTCTAAGGCATTGAGCGCACCGGCTCCCAGCATGGCAATCAGCGCCAGGATCGTCACAATCAGCAGCACCCGCGTTTTGACCACGAAAGCGAAGCCCGCTGCCAGCTCGCGTACCACAGGTCCAACCGTTCCTGCAGGCTGTTCGGCCTTTGCGAACAGGTAAGGATGCAGCTTTTCTCGGGGCGCCCGTATGAAACTCACACACAGGGCAGAGACCAGGAACGAAGCTGCGTTGATTGAGCAGGCGATGAGCGGCCCCACGGCAAAGTAGAGTGGCGAGGCAATGGCCGGGCCAATAACGAACGAGAGGGCAAAGGTTGCCTGGCCAACGGCTGCTGCCTGCGGCTGCTGCTCAGGGGCAACAATGACCTGCAATATCCCTGAACGGGCAGGCATAAAGAAACGCGCAAAGGTTGCCAGCAAGAAGACGCTCATATAAATGGTTGGAAGGCGCAAGAAAGCAGGCACGATGAAGGGCAGCAGCGCAATAAGGGCCCGCGACAGGTCGGATACGATCATGGTCTGGCGGCGATTCCAGCGATCGACGAACACGCCCGCAACCGGGCCAAGCAGGAAGATGGGCGTATATTGCGCGATCAGCACGCCACTGATGGCAGCGGCAGAATGTGTGAGCGCGAAAACCCAGACCAGCAGGGTCGTGGTATAGACAAAATCCCCTATATTGGAAATAGCTTGCCCACTGGCAAGGAATGCAAAATTGCGGTTGATGAGCAGGCCACGACCAGGCACGATTTCCTCCTTCGCGTCAGGTTCATGCCGCGGCGCTTCCTCTGGTGTGAGAGGCGATGTGGGAGTTTTCGCCGGCATAATGCCCTCCTTTACTGTGCCTTGCCCCTAATGAATTTTGCCAACCGAGACAGGGAATGAGTGGACCGCCGAGCAAGACAGGCACAAGGCACTGCCCCTCCAGGAATTACCCCGTGCGGGTGTCAAAGTTCATCAGGCTACCGCTGCTCTTCTTGAGCAAAACCTCGCGTACCTCTGGGGGGGCCTCGAGCTTCCCCACCAGGTTAAACTGCCCAATAGCCTGGTCTGCCAGCTCCGGGCTGATATCATCATCAAAATGACACACTCCTGTCACATTGATATCCAGCCGTCTTCCTTCCGCTACAGCCTTTTCCAGGTCTTGACGGCTATAGCTGACCGATCCAACTACCCAGGCATTCTTTGTCGCTATAGCGCCTCGCGGCTGCGGCATATCCTGCGGTGATGGTTGGGGATAGCCAACTATAAACAAGGCTGTCGATTGCTCCCCTTCAATGCCACGCCGGTTTTCATAAGGCTTGAGCATATCAATAAGTTGCTTAGCAAGCGCCTTATGCTCCTCCTCTGTCACATACAGGCGCACAGAACCCAAAATTAGAAAGGACTTCTCAGCTTTTTTTTCTTCCAGAGCAGTACGAAACGCGCGCTGGAAATCTTCCTTCATCTGATCGAGCCATGCGCTGGTAGCCGCCAGGGATTCATTCGAGGGCGCCGACATGAATAAATCGTTGGAGACTGAGATATCCCTGGCAATGGGCTGGTAGTACTTTTCAAGAATGCCACCTTTCTCGCGCGTCTCAACCAGTTGCAACAGGCCAACTTTCTCCAGCTCCCGCACATGGTAGTGAACCTTTGCTGGCGCTATGCCCAGGGCTTCTCCCAACTGTGTGACCGTCATGGGATGCTCCTGCAACATGTCGATGATACGCAGGCGTAGCACATCAGCTATCGCTCGCAACTGCTCCAGGTTGTTGATTTCGTACCGTTCTAGCATCAAATATCCTTCATCGATAAAATTTTTTTGAACATATAAGAAGAATAAATCATTCAATTTCATTTGTCAAGGTGCTTTCAAATCCCCCTGCTTTCCGTGTAATATATGTATGCCACATTGATTACTTTGGAGAGGAGAACTATGTGCTAACAGAGCCTGAACTCGATCCCATTGACATCTCGCGTACTGGCGGTACTTCTAGAAATATGGATAATGACCGGGTACAGCGTGTGCTCTGTGAGACCATCCCCGAATTGAAAGAGAAGCGCTGGCACCTGCTCTCCTGCCAGGTGATCGAAGCGCGGCAGCACCGGCAAAAGCAACTTGTCTTCTGCCACATCTCTTACCGGGATGAAAAAGGGAAATGTGCGAAGGATGTAGAGCTTGTCGTAAAGTTCTACGGAGATCATGGAAGGGATAGCGGTTATGAGGCGTTGCAACAATTGCGGCAGGCCGGTTTCCAGCAGCCGTCCAGGTATCGCGTGCCGCGCCCTTATGGATACGCGCCCGGAGCCGGGATATTGATACAGGAGAGGGTAAAGGGAAGAAGCTGGCTCAAGCTCCTGCTTGATTCGCAGCAGAGCCAGCAACGAGCTGCCGCTCAAGCTGCAAGCTGGCTGGTGCGCCTTCAACAAAGCTCTCTCCATATCCCTCTCATGGAGAATGAATCTATGAGCCGTGCCAGCGTTGCGACACTGAGGCGCCAGGCACAGGAGCTTGCGACAGCTTTCCCTTCTATCGCCGGGCGGCTAGAGAGCCTCAGCGAACAACTGCTGGCCAGTAGACTTTCGGAGCAGCTTCCACTCGTTGCTTCGCATGGCGACTATCACCCAGGCAATGTCTTTCTTGCTGGCACTACCATAACAGTCATTGACTTTGACGCCTTCGGGCTGCGTGATGCCGCCTTTGATGCTGGCTACTGCATTGCTCAGTTATTGAGCATGTCGTATTTCCACACGGGATATCTCGCCCCTGGCGTGCAGGCCGCGGCTCTCTTCTGGCGTACTTATGAGAAGCAGGGCGGTCAGGCAGCATGGCCAGCGGTCGCAGCGCGAGTCGCATCGACGCTGCTGCAGGTATTGCACTATACCCTCTATGCGATGGGGTCTGGGCGCCGTGATATACTCCCCTGGTGGCTGGATCTGATCGAACAGTGGCTCGCTAGCCAGGGACCGGCAACGCTTGAAAGTTTCAATCATTAAAAGCAAGGTTCAAAAATGGACGAAAGACCTTGACAGTGTACATAGTCGCATCATGTTATCCTGAGCGAAGCGAAGGATCTCGCTTGATGTGCATCGGATGTTTCGCTTCGCTCAACATGACATTACCGGACTTTGCTGGTAACTGAGGAATTGTCACGTTCATTTGAACCTTGCTTAAAGGATGCATTGTGTGAACAAGCAATTAAGACAGCATGGGGTCCCTTTTGCCCTGGTTCAGCATGCCAACCAGTACCTCATCACGAACGGCTATGATAACCGTCAGGGCATTCATGAGATCGTCGAGGGCTATACCCGCATACTGCTGGCGCATGAGAGGTATGGCATCCCACTGAACCTGCATCTCAGCGGCACATTGATAGAAGCCATCGCCTGGCACTGCCCCTGGTTTCTTGAGCTTGTGCGAACGCTGCGGTCAAAAGGCATAGTATCCCTTATCGGGGGTACGTATGCAGAAAACATAATGACCTTGTTCCAGCCATCCTTTAATCTCCGGCAATTGAACGAGCATCTCTGGTTGTATCGCCGGCACCTGCACTGCCAGCCGGATAGCATCAAAATATGCTGGGTACCAGAAAGGGTATGGAATAGTGAGCTGCTGGCTGAAACGCTGGCCAGCCCCATGCTGGCAAATGGCGGCTATCGCTACGTCCTGCTGGATGACCGGCTGCTCTACCCAACTTATGGAGTCTACACTGGCAGTCCGCGTGCCCTCTTCGATGCAAGCAGGCCCTATCATCCTTATCCTTCAGAGGCAACATCATCTTGCACAGAAAGCAGCCGGGCCTACTCTATAGCCGGTGCGGGCGGCCTGGCAATGATCCCTATATCCTCGAACCTGCGCTACTGGATACCTCCAGCCTGCGATGCGCACTGGCAATGCCTGGATTCATATATTACCCACCTGGCACATGAGAAAAGCAGAGATACCCTGTTGATCTATGCAGATGACCTCGAAAAGAGCGCGGGCGCCGGGGGATGGGATGCTTACAATCCTGAGCGTTATGAGGCTTTCCTGCGCTGGGTTGCATCGCGAAATGATCTCCTGCCCATCCATCTGGCAGGCTGGCTTGAGCACCATCCTCCTAAGGAGGAGCGCATGATTGAGCAGGGAAGCTTTTTCGAGATCGCTCAGGGCTTGCAGGCAGGTGAAGATTACCGGGTATGGTGGGAAGATAGCGCCTGGTTACCATACCGGCGTATACTGGAAGATGTCCAGGAAAGCTTGCTGAAGGCCGGGTGCAAGGGAGCGGATGAACAACTCCTGGCCCTGGCATGGAAGCACGTGATGGCATCCACCTATGAGACTGCATGGCATGATTCTGCAGGTGGAAGGATCAAGCCGGCTGGATGGGCAAAAGCCGCTGCCAGTCATGCACGCGCTGCTTATGTCATGCTTGCGGCTGCTCGCTGGTTCGCCCAATCTGAGCGGCCCGCCTCGGTCGAACTGGTAGATATCGATGAGGATGGCGAGGAAGAGGTCATCCTGCGTAATGCCAGCCTGTATGCCGTGATCGCGCCGCGTCATGGAGCGCGGCTCATCTACCTGTTTACGCTTACGGCAGCAGGAGGAGCACTGGTAATTGGCAATCCCACGGATGATTGGAACTACCAGCAAGAGTTGAATGCCTATATGCGGCAGCCCCCCAACCATGCGGGAGCGCTGGCAGATACAGGATACGAAGATGATGCTTACGCTATTATTGCCTTGCAGGATGGTAAGGGTGTGAGCATGAGAAACATCCAGGCAGGCAGCCGTTTATATGGAGCGGAGAAGAGCATATCCCTGCTTGCGCAAGGCGACCGCCTGGCGATTCGTTACTGCTTGCCCCCTTCCCTGACCAGCCTCGATACAATCATATGCTTCTCGCCCGATTATTACCGGCTCCTGCGCGAGGGCCATACTTCCGTAAGCGCGATACGTGGGGGTACGCGACGCGGCTTTTGCAACGGGGAAATTTGTGCCTGGGTCGATGTGCGCAGTCATGACGAAAGCTGCTGGGTGCCTTCTAGGCCTACGTGTGTAGGACATGGCTTAAGTGTACAGTTGCGTTTTTATACCTCACAAATGGATTTCGTTATTGGCTGTGGGTGGGATAAATTGGGCCCCTACTAGTACATGCGGGTGGGCTTGCGCCGCTTTTCGGGGGGCAAGAGCACATCCAGCGCATCGTCAACGGTCACGATGCCTTCAAGAATGCCGGCTTCATTTACGACGGGGACGGCCAGCAAATTATACTTTGCCATAACCTGAGCCACAGTATGGGGATCGGTATCCGGCTGCACGGTCACCAGGTCTGTCTCCATGATATCGCGCAGGCGTTGTGTGGGAGAGGCAGCGAGCAGATCCCAGATGGAGACCACACCGAGTAGCTTGCATTCGTCCTGGGTTTCGTCCGGCACGCAGTAGACATAGGCAGGGCGTATATCCTGCTCCTGCATAATGGAGCGCACCGCCTCTAGCGCTTCACCTGCGCTCCTATCCTGGTTGAGGGCGACGTAATCGGTTGTCATGAGACCGCCGGCAGAACTCTCTTCATATCCCAATAACTCCTGTACATCTTCTGACTCTTCCGGGGTCATCAACCTCAGGAGTTCCTCGGCCCGCTCCTCTGGCAAGCGCGCAAGTAAATCGGCGGCCTCATCTGGCCCCATCGCTTCCAGGATATCAGCAGCCCGGGCAGGCTCGATGTTTTCCAGAATGCGGCGCTGCCGGTCCGTGTCCACCTCTTCCATTGCGTCGGCCGCGGTTTCGTTATCTAGCTCCTCGATCAGCCGCGCTCCCTCTTCGGGGGTCAATTGATGCACAATCTCAGCAATATCGGCGGGGTGAAGCTCTGCCAGGTGCCCGCTGGGCGTGCGTGGTTCTGAAGGGGCCACTTCTACCGGCTCACCCCTCTCCTCCTCGTGCTCCGGCACCTCGATCAGTTCGATGTTTGCCCAGGGGATCAAACGAGCCGGCGCACGCCTGGCGCTTACGCCCAGCAGCCATGCAGGGGCCAGGCGGCGCACCAGTCCAAACGTACTATTATCCACTCCCAGGATTTGCCAGTCGTCACCCAGGCCAACATCATTCACTCGCACAGTCTTTTTGCGCACAATATCAATGACCTGCCTGTCGAGCACCTGGTGCGCCAGGCTGACCTCTTCTGTTGCTACAGGCTCTTCCACTTGTAGGGGAAGTTGTGCGAGGGAAACACGCAAGCGCAGGACAGCCCCTTGCCACTCGATGGCTTCGAGAGGCGCCCGACAGGGTTGCTCTGCCTCTCCCTCGATCAACAATGCGCTGGGATAGGCAGGCCTGGAACTCCCCACCTGCGCTAATGGCACGAGCACATCAATGATTTTCCCGGTACGGTTGCCCTGCGCATCCTCCACAGGGGTAGTGAGTATTTGACTCAGGTATAGCATAGATTACAGTTCTTTACGAGCCTCTGGTTGAGCAAAGGCAACATGATTCCCTTTTCCTGCTTCAGGCTCAAAGGCCAGCTCCTCTTCCAGCTTTCTCTCTCTGGCCAACCGCACAGCCGTTCCAATGAAATCGCGGAACAGCGGGTGCGGGCGATTCGGCCTGCTCTTGAATTCAGGATGGAATTGTGAAGCCACGAACCAGGGATGATCCGCCAGCTCGATAATCTCAACCAGGCTATTATCGGCAGAGCGCCCACTGATCATCATACCATGCGCTTCCATACGCTTGCGATATTCATTGTTGAACTCATAGCGATGGCGATGGCGCTCGAACACAATGGGTTCGCCATAGGCCTCGTAAGCTCTGGTACCAGGAGTAAGGCAGCATACCCAGCTTCCCAGGCGCATGGTCCCGCCCTTATCGGCAACCTGGCGCTGGGTCGCCATGAGATCGATGACCGGATAGGGGGTCTGCGGGTCAAACTCGGTGCTGTTGGCCTCGACAAGCCCCAGCACATTGCGGGCAAACTCGATCACAGCCACCTGCAATCCCAGGCAAAGCCCCAGGTAGGGCTTCTTCATACGGCGAGCGAAGCTGGCCGCCTTGATCTTCCCTTCGATACCCCGGTGGCCAAAGCCGCCCGGAACGACGATGCCGTCCACATCTTCCAACGCTTCCGTATAGCGCTCGCCCATGCTTTCAAGGGCTTCGGAATTAATCCATTTGATGCGTACATCCATATCATGATACCAGCCCGCATGGCGCAATGCTTCCGCTACAGAGAGATACGCATCATGCAGTTCGACATACTTGCCGACCAGGCCAATGGTCACTTCAGGGCGCGGTCGCTTGATCTTTGCTACCAGGTTCTGCCATTCCTGCATCTCGGGCTCGTGCCCGGCAAGCCTCAGCTCCTGCACGAGGTATTCGCCCAGCCCGGCCTCTTCGAGCACAAGGGGCACCTCGTAGATGGTCTCGGCAGTCAGCAAGGGAATAACGGCTCGCGCCTCAATATTGCAGAAGAGGGCGATCTTTTCGCGTAGTTCTTCGCTTACCGGGTAGTCGGAGCGGCAGAGGATCACGTCCGGTTGGATACCGACGCGCAAAAGTTCCTTCACGCTGTGCTGGGTGGGCTTGGTTTTCAGTTCTTTCGTAGCCCCTATATACGGCAAAAGCGTGACGTGCAGGTAGAGGACATTCGAGCGCCCTACATCTTTGCGCATCTGGCGAATCGCTTCCAGGTATGGCTCGCCCTCGATATCGCCAACGGTGCCGCCAACTTCCACAATGACCACGTCTGCATCGGAGCGCCGGGCCACGGCATGGATGCGCTCTTTGATCTCGTTGGTAATGTGAGGGACGACCTGGATTGTGCCTCCCAGATACTCGCCCCGGCGCTCTTTTCCGATCACGGCGGCGTAGACCTGCCCGGTCGTCACGTTGTTTGCCTGGTACGCGGGTTCATCTGTGAAGCGCTCGTAATGGCCAAGATCGAGGTCGGTTTCCGCGCCATCCTCGGTCACGAATACCTCGCCATGCTGGTACGGTGACATGGTGCCCGGATCAACATTGATATAGGGGTCGAGTTTCATAATGGAGACCGAGATTCCCCGGTTCTTGAGAAGCCGCCCAAGCGAGGCGACGCTGATGCCTTTACCCACCGAAGATGCTACACCGCCGGTAACAAAGATAAATTTTGACATATTGCCCCTCCTTACCCGGAGCTGAGTTTGACTACCATTATAAAAAACCGGGGTGAGTGAGTTCCTTAACCGATACTCTAACCCCGGTGCGATAAAACCACCACCTGCGTTTCCGCAGGTAAGTTACTGTGTGTGATAGTAAGTTTGGGCTGCGGATTGATCGCCTCAATCCCCATCTCACGACAGAATTTGTCGAGAGGATCGAGCGCATCGCGTTTCCCCTCCAAGACAGATGTGCGATAATGCATGGGAATGACGATGCGCGGCTCTACCTGGCTGACCACCTCGGCGGCCTCTGTCGCATTGATGGTGTGATGCCCGCCAATCGGGATCAACAGGATATCGGCGTCCGCAACCTCCTCTAATTGCTCTTCCTGGAGTATATGCCCCAGGTCTCCTAAATGACAGATAATCAGATCATCCATATGAATGACATAAATGGTATTCCGTCCTCGCTCCTGGCCGCGCTTGTTATCGTGATACGAGGCCACGCCAGTAATCAGCACATCGCTAATCTCATACTCACCGGGGCCGCGCACAACACGCGGGTTGCCTTTCACGCCCTGCACATAGTTATGCCCGGCATGGTTATGACTGATGGTGACGATGGGGGCATTGACCTTGCCCAGCGAGTAGCCTAGCTGAGGAGAGAACGGATCGGTAATTAAGGTTACATTCTTGCCACGCAACTGAAAGCAGGAGTGGCCAAGCCAAGAAATTTCCATGTTTTCGCTTTGCTCAATCAATAGTTCGGGCGGGGACCGCTTTCTCTGTCCTCGCCCGAATATAATTGTACCACATAGATATGTGTTCTACAAGGGAATTGAAGGGAAATAACCAATTTGGGTTTACGACTCTTCACTGCAGTTCCTGCACCTGGATTTTCCACGAACCTTCGCTGTCAATCTCCAGGTAGATATTACCGGCTTGATGTTCTTCGGTGCTATCCGAGGTATTTCCAGCCTTGCAAATGGTATTCACTGCCACATCCAGCGGGTTGTTATTAGAATCATAGACATACACCTGGATATTATACTGACCTCCATAGAACGATGAGGGATCGCACGACCAGAGAATCTTCCAGTCGTTTCCCACCTGGAAAATCTGCGTCTTCTTGATGCCATTGCCTGTGAAGGTCTGTACCGTTGTCCATTGCGGCGCTTGCGTGGGGGTCGGGCTTGGAGTTGGAGTTGGAGGCTTTGTTGCTGCAGCGGCTGGCTGTGTTGCATTGCTACTTTGTGGGGTAGAGGCAGTCGTGCTCGAAGTATTCTGAGCTGTGCCGCTAGAGCTACCCTTACTTATTACTCCGATTAAAAGGCCGATCATCAGGATGATTGCAAGGCTCACAAGCCACAGCGGTAATGAAACCTTTTTGCTAAAGAAGCCTGGCTTCCGTTCAGGCGGTTTCATCCAGCCTGCTGGAAATTGTGGTGGCGATGATTGCTCAGGCAAGCGCATTGATGGCAGCGATTGCTGCGAAGCTGGCCCTGGAGAGGCTTGCCATTGAAGCTGTTGTGAAGGAGGCTGTTGAACTGGCTGCCAGGAGAGCTGCTGCGATGGTAGTTGCGAGTGTTGCGGTTGTTGCCATGAGGGTTGCTGCGAAGGCTGTTGTTGAGGCGGGTAGTTTGGAGTTGGTGACATACCAGGCTGTGGCTGCCCATATTGTGTAGATAGCGGCTGATTCCATTGGGATTGTCCATATGGTTGTTGCCCTGGAGCTGGCTGCCATTGCTGCTGGTTGTTCATGGTGGATCATCCTTTCGATAATAACAACATATGCAGGATAAAAAGTGATGCAATTCCTTTTTTATTATCTATGGATTCTAAAAGCTGATAAATAGCAAAGAGGTTACGATCAGGTTAAGATGCAGTTATGATCTGAGCAATATGTGCTGGTTTCTGCTTAAAACTCGATGCGTCCCCCGCAAATTGGGGTCTCCATCTTTTAGGGTGATTGTTGAGGAAGAGCCGATCAATCGGCGCTGGCCACGATAAATCGGCCCCTACACTTCACCCGGAAGGATAGAGATCCACAAACTGTAGGGGCTTGCCATGCCTTGCCTGCTCTCTTATAATTGAGGAGGCTTTACGACGATGCAATAATATTAAGGAATTATGTGATGGATATCGAAGGAACATATACACTGCAAGCGTCGCCTGAGGACGTCTGGCAGGCTTTGATGGACCCGCAGGTGCTGCGGCGGGCCATTCCAGGCGTGGAGCAACTGGAACTGCTGGATGAGCATGCCTACGACATCGTGCTGCACATCAAGCATGCGCCGCTCGTGGGTTTATACCATGGCCAGATCAGGATCACGAGCACGCAGTACCCATCCTCCTACAGCTTCTCTGTTGAAGGCAGTGGGCGACAAAGCAAGATTAGCGGCCAGGGGACTATTCATTTGCATAGCCATGGCAGCAATACGATCATTGCCTATCATGGCACCCTCAATCTTGGCAAACCGGGGACACTGCTACCTCCTCCAGTGATACGAGGAACAGCGAAGCTGCTGCTCCAGCAGTTCTTTACCGCGCTCTCCGAGTACTTGCGCACTCTCTATCCTGCCTCAATGGAAGAATCCATCAACGAAGTGGACATGGATACGAGTATGGAGACCCTGGAAATCACAGAAGAGCCGCAGGCTCCTGTCGTGGCTTCAGCCTTTTCAGCTTTTCTGTACAAGCTTGTACGCACACTCAGGCTGGGCAGAGGTGATCCGCTAGCAGAAGCGCAATGGGTGCGCAGGATGAGGCGCATAGGTATTGTTGTGACATTATTGTTCCTGGTCTGGATTGGCACTCGCTTGCCCTGGAGACCGGGCGGGCACGGGTGAAGCGATTGAGAGGCAAATCGCCACCGCAACCAGGACAGGGGTGGCCACGACGTGGCGGAAGCCCTGTCCCTACCCTGGACGGCAGCACGGGCCGAAAAACCAGGACAGGGGCGATGGCAGGGGTAAAGGGGGCGATGGCAGGGAGAGGGGCGATGGCAGGGGCAAGCCCTGCCACTACTATACCACGGCTGCGCAGGCCGATTATATGATAGGAGTGATCCTCGCGGCAGCCCTGCCAGGCTATTCTGGATTATCCATCATGGTGCGCAGGCGGGCTTTCCAGTCGTCTTCTTCTGTGGGAGGACTGGTCTCTCCAACCGTCCAGCTACGGGCACCCTCTACAAGCTTTGCAGGCAGGCGGCGCGGGCGAGGCGATTTGCCTTCCAGGTTGTTCAGGGCAATCTGAGCCGCTTTGCGTACATCATAGACCGGGTCTTGCAGCAACGGCTCGATCAGGGTTTTCGCCTCCTTTACACCGAGCCGGCCTAACGCCCTGGCGCTTGCTGCTCGCTCGTCTGCTGCCAAAGCATGCAGGAGTGGCTCAATGTCAGGCGCAAGGCCCACAAGTGAGAGGTCGGCGATGAGGCGCAATAAACGGCTGATGCGCATGGGATGCTTTAGGCTGGCCAGAGCGGCGCGGCAATCGGCCTCCACTTGAGCGTTATCGCGAATGATCCCCTGCGCTTTTGCCTGCGAGACAACCATCTCAGCCGGGCCGGTTGCTGTCCCGCGCAGGAATGGCTCGATCCAGGCAGCGACAGGCTCGATTTGTTGATCGAAATTCTCATGCAGCTTCAATGCCCAGGAATAGTGCTGATCGAGCCAGTGGTAAAGGGCAAGGGTCATTTCTGCATCGCGGGCAGCGTAGGCGATCATAGCGGTGGGAAGCGGGCGGCGCAGCCAATCTGTGCGCTGGAGGCTTTTGTCCAGGCGAACATTGAAAGCGCGGCGCAACATAGCCGCCAGCGAGGATTCTTGCTGGCCAAAGATAGAGCGCGAGGCTGCTTCCAGATCATAGTAATGAGCTATACTAAGCCCGCGTTCCGCCATAACGCGCAGATCGGCGCTGGCTCCGTATAGTAAAATGCTGTACTCCGGATTGGCAACCACCTCTGCAAGAGGCGACAGATTGCTCAATCGCAAGGTATCAGCGACAAAGCATTGGTGCTCGATAGCGAGCTGCATGAGCGCAAGGATCGGCGAAGACTGGGAATCGCCCTGCGTGCGTATGCGAGGCTGCGTAAATTCGGTATCAATAGCGATGAGTTTGGCTTGCTTCAACTGGTTAACGGCCTGGCGCAACTGCTCAGGGCGATCAACCCAGATGCGTAAGCCCCTTTGGGGAGGTGATCCTGGCGGCGGTGTGACGCCAAGATAGCCGGGTGGAATAGATTCTGTGTGCTGTAACTCTGTTTTGCCCAGTTTCCCGGGCCTGTCGCCTGTCAAAGTGCTTTGTCTCGCTTTGCTTTCCATATGATACACAACCATGAACTGGCTAGCGGGCTGTGTAAATATACTATAGCAGATTTTCTGGCGGGCGTATAGTAGGATGAGCAGATGAACATCTAGACTTGTACCTGCCTGCATTGCTATGCTAAACTGAGGCCAGCAGAGAATTCAAACGAGCAATTAATTGCAATATAAACAGGAAAGATAGGGATACTGCCATGACGACAAATGCGAATACGGGTGGGAATACGCCGGTTGCCGTTGCCTATGGAGATGGCATCGGGCCGGAGATCATGGATGCCACTCTGCGCATCATCGAAGCAGCGGGAGCGCGCATCGAGATCGAACCGATTGAAGTGGGCGAGAAAGTCTACCTGAGAGGTATCAGCGCGGGAGTCGAACCGAGCGCGTGGGAGACGCTGCGGCGCACCAGGGTCTTTCTCAAGGCCCCGATTACAACTCCGCAAGGTGGCGGTTACAAGAGTCTCAACGTGACCACGCGCACGACGTTTGGTCTTTATGCTAACGTCCGCCCCTGCGTGGCCTATTACCCTTTTATCAGGACCAAGCATCCAAATATGGATGTCGTGATCATTCGCGAAAACGAAGAAGACCTGTATACCGGCATCGAGTACCGCGAGACGCACGATATGATGGAAAGCCTCAAGCTGATCAGCCGCTCGGGCAGTGAGAAGATCATTCGTTACGCCTTTGAGTACGCCAGGAGCCACAACCGCAAGAAGGTCACCTGCTTCATGAAGGACAACATCATGAAGCTCACGGATGGGCTGTTCCACCGCGTCTTTAACGAGATCGCCACCGAATATCCCGACATCGGAAATGAGAGCTGGATTGTCGATATCGGCGCGGCCAAACTTGCCGACACACCGGAAGCCTTTGACGTGATCGTGCTGCCCAATCTCTATGGCGATATCCTTTCGGATGTGGCGGCGCAGATTGCAGGTTCGGTGGGGCTGGCCGGCTCTGCCAATATTGGCGAGCACTTCGCCATGTTCGAGGCGATTCACGGCTCTGCCCCACGCCGGGCGGGACAGAATCTCGCCAATCCTTCTGGCCTGCTGCTGGCCGCAGTGATGATGCTCGTCCACATCAACCAGCCTGATGTTGCGACGCTGGTACATAATGCCTGGCTGCGCACTATCGAGGAAGGCATCCACACCTATGACATCTACATGGAAGGCGTGAGCAAGCAGAAAGTAGGGACAAAAGAGTTTGCGGATGCCGTGATCGCGCGTCTTGGCCAGAAACCGGAAGTGCTCAAGGCAGCGAACTACATTGGTGCTCCAACGCACATTACCAGCGAGCATGTAACCATTACAACCAGGCCGGAAAAGAAAGACCTGGTGGGCGTTGATGTCTACCTGGACTGGACAGAAGGCACTCCCGATCAGCTTGGGGAGGCACTCCAACGGGTCAATGGCGATGGCCTTGAACTCATGATGATTACGAATCGCGGAGCGAAAGTGTGGCCTCACGGTATGCCCGATACCTCCTGCACCGATCACTGGCGCTGTCGCTTCCTGTCATCAACCCAGGGGCAGGTAATCTCGCACGAACAGGTTATCGCCTTACTACAGCGTGTCGCGGCTGCCGGCTTCGACTTCATCAAGACCGAAAATCTCTACACCTTCGACGGCAAAATAGGCTACTCCCTAGCCCAGGGAGAATAGTATGGTCATAGACGACATTTTGGCTCATAACGAGCGTTTCCTGGAGCAAACATCGCTCCCCGTCATCGGGCACGCGCCGCGCAAACACATGGCCGTGATAACATGCATGGATTGCCGCCTGGTGCAGATGTTTGAGCCGGCGCTGGGCCTGGAGCGCGGAGACGTGCTGGAACTGCGCACCGCCGGCGCCACAATTCCTGAGCATGAGCGCGAACATGCGGCCAACGACCTCATTCGCTCGCTGGCAGGCGGCATTTACCTGCTCGGAGTGCGCGAAGTTGCCGTGATCGGGCATACCCAATGCGGCCTGGCGCATGTCAATTCCACCGCATTGATGGCCTCTATGCAGGCCTTAGGGGTAGACCCACAGAAGCTGATCGAGCAAGAGGGCCTGGGCAACATAGAAGGCCTGCTGCGCTGGCTGGGAGCCTTCAACGATGTCCACGTCAATGTCAAAGAAGTAGTCAACACGATCCGCCATAGCCCTTACCTGCCAAAGATCCCGGTTCATGGCCTGGTGATCGATATCAACACGGGCAAGTTGGAGATGGTGGAGAGGGGGTAAACGGCTCCATCTTTTTTATGTTTATCTGCTCAAATCTCTCTCTTCTGTCATGCTTCCGTCAGGCAGTGGCCGCCTGGAAGCGCGAACACGGCGGTAGCCGGCCAGGAGAAGGAGACATGGGACAAGAAACACGCACAGCAGGATGAGAGTGATGATGCTGTGGAAAGCTAAGAAGAAGCCAATCTTTCTCCTCCTTGCAGTTGACATTGGTTCAGGATCACTGCTTTTCTTAATTAATAAGGAAGACGACGGCACCACCACTTTTTTTCACATACAGCGTGTTAGCAGCCGCACATGGATCAGAGTGTTGAAAAAGTGCGCCATAAAGCTCATCAGTAAGAGGAAGGGGAATCGGCGTGTTCGCCGATCATCTGAGACAGACAGCTCGGCTACTGCTGGAGGGGCAGCTAGTGCGTGAAGAGTCGCGCCACCGTTTTACAGAGTCGAACGATGACATTGTTTTTGAGACGCTCCCAATGCTCCAAGGACTTGACGAGAAACGGCAAGCCGGTGGTCCTACAGGCACACTTCACGGCGAAAGCGGTGGCATAGACCGGATGGCTCGCTGACCCCAGGTGCTCAATACCGACCACGACGATCATTTTTGGTGCCTCGCTGCGAATATGCTCGGCAAGCTGTTCGGCTTCCTGCCAGGTCATCCGGTCGTTCCTCCCTCAACAGTACCATAAGTCCAACCCTACACGCGTTCCACCAGGGAAAGAGAAGTAAAGCTCTACACGTGTTTGCAAAACTGGAAGCTATTATACCGTCCTTTCTCTGCCTCTGCAAGGCCCTTCTGTCACTTAATCCCTCTTGGGGAAGACCGCTTTTGACAAGTAATGCCAAAATGGCAGGAAGGTCGTTCTCGTGTGCAGCTTCAATCACGGTAGACATAGCTATTTCCTGATAGCACCTGAAGGAAACATTGAGCCAGGTGAAGGGCGATGGCAAGCATCGCCCCTACTCTCATCATGGCTCAACACTTCCGAATGCCGCTGTGAGTATCAGGCTGTGAGCAATTCATGCTCAATTCGTGCCTGTAACTCATCCCGTACACGCCGGTACACGGCTAATTGCTCGGCTTCACTGCCGGTTGCTTGTGATGGGTCTTCAAGTGACCAATGCCGGCGCTTTACGGTGCCTGGAAAGATTGGGCAGGCTTCGGCTGCGCTATCACACACGGTAATCACTTCGTCAAACGGCTCATTGAGGTAGCGATCAAGTGTTTTGGATTGTTGCCGTGAAATGTCAATGCCTCGTTCTGCCATTGCCTTGATTGCTAATGGTCGTACCTGGGTTGCCTCTGTGCCCGCACTAAAGGCCTCAAAGCGGTCGCCACCCAGATGACGGAGCAATCCCTCAGCCATCTGTGAACGGGCTGAGTTATGGGTACAGATGAATAGAATGCGTCGCTTCACTGCTTTATGCCTTTCTCAATAAGAGAATGAGTCACACTTGAGGTATATCATATTGCGTCCTTTTGAGCAAATCCCCGTCTCCATATAGAGAATAATCACACAACAGCCGTTTGCGCCAGCAGTGTACAATGAAGTCATGTCAATGAAGGGGAACAAAGGAGCAATACCGATGGGGATGACGACGGAACAGGTCTGGGAAGCATTTCATCCCAGGCTCAAGCAGTTCATTCTCAAGCGCATCCCTGATGAACAGCAGGCGGAAGATGTTCTACAAGAGGTTTTTCTGAAAATTCATACGCGCATCGATACCCTGCGCGATCAGGAGAAGCTGCAAAGCTGGCTCTACCAGATTGCCCGCAATGCCATCTCCGATTATTATCGAGCGCATAGGGAAACCGTCGAACTTGCAGAAGCG
This sequence comes from Chloroflexota bacterium, assembly GCA_902812455.1. The sequence continues at coordinate 22,576 of CADDZH010000045.1, forward strand.
CTCCTTCTGCCGCAGGAGCCAGCCGTTGAGGATGATGTCGTGAAGGATTTGATCCCTTCTGTCAAAGCGATGATTGAGAGTTTGCCGGATGAATATAGACAGGCGCTGCTTTTAACGGAATATGAAGGACTGACGCAACGAGAACTTGCAGAGCGTCTTGGCCTCTCCTTGTCTGGGGCAAAATCGCGTGTGCAACGGGCACGCGAGAAACTCAGGCAGATGCTGCTTGATTGCTGTCATTTTGAGTTTGACCGCTTAGGCAGGGTCATTGATTACCAGCCGAAATGTGACTGTTGTACAAACCAGGAATGCCAGGCTGGCTGTATATAACACAGGCTTGCGTCCTTTTTGAACAACCCGCGTCTATAAGATGCATTGCTGAATGCAACAAACAGATGAAAAAGCATAGAAAGGATACATGAAATGAGTACAGTTCCCCAAGATGACGAAAAGCTACGTGAAGAAGTACGCGAGCGCTACGCACGCGCGGCACTAGAAGTATTGCATACAGGTGAAGCCGCTACTGATGAGTGCTGTGGCACAAGCGCTGGCTGCTGCGGAACAAGCACAAGTAGCTGTTGCGGTACCGGGAGCGGCGATGCCGTCACGAGCGACCTCTATAGCAGCGCAGAACTGGATAACTTGCCGGTAGCGGCAGCGCTGGCATCGCTCGGCTGTGGCAACCCAACCGCCCTGGCAGAACTCAAACCAGGCGAGAAGGTGCTTGATCTGGGAAGCGGCGGTGGTATCGATGTCTTGCTCTCAGCGCGGCGTGTGGGGCCAACTGGTTTTGCTTATGGCCTGGATATGACCGATGCCATGCTGGAACTGGCCGAACGCAACCGCATGGAGGCAGGCCTGGAGAACGTGCGCTTTCTGAAAGGCGTGATAGAAGCAATTCCTCTACCGGCAAACAGCGTTGATGTCGTCATCTCCAACTGCGTCATCAATCTCTCGGCTGACAAGCGACAGGTCTTGCGCGAAGCATATCGTGTGCTCGTTCCTGGGGGGCGATTTGCCGTCTCCGATATTGTCTTTCAAGGGCACATTCCTGATGCTCTGCGAGGTGATCTTGAAGCGTGGGCTGGCTGCATTGCCGGCGCATTGGAAGAAGAGGTCTACCGGCAGTTGCTGCATGAGGCAGGCTTCACTGGTATTGAGGTTGAGGTGACTCGCCGCTATGCCGTTAATGATATTGCGAACAATGGTGCCGATGCAAGCATTGCTGCACTGTCAGAGGAGGAACGTGCGGATGTGGATGGAAAGTTTGTGAGCGCCTTTATTCGCGCTCGCAAGCCTGAGTAAGAACTTATTCGGAACCCTGGCCTCCACAAGGGAGGCCACTACATGGTATCGGTCACATGAAGCTTGACGGACTAGTAGGGGCCGATTTATCGCGCCCATCGCCGATTTATCGGCCAGCCCTCATAAGCTTTGACTTAACTCCCTTGCCTTTTGTTCGGCTGGAGCAATGACTTTCTCTTTAAGTGATTGGAGCAGACTCATCTCATCAGTATAATGGTAGACGGGAAGAACCCAGGGAAACCTCGTGAAATGTTCAAACATACCATATTCTTGCTGCGAACTGAGTATCAGTGGCTGAACCGGTACTGATGGAAGATTTGGAACGATCCTCATTAATTCTTGAGGAATGCTTTTCGCATCAGTGATATCAGCTATCACAAACCGCGCCATATGAGCGAGTGTAGATACCGTCTCCGTGATATCACGGCTGGCCAGTTTCTCAAAATCAAATAACACAGGGGTATAGTTACGTGTATGAAGCTCGTCCCTTATAGCATCTAAAACTGCCTTCCGCCCAGGAGTGAAGCGGCCTAAGATCAACACCACTTTGGAGATGATGGTGTCAATGACTTCGCGGATTTCCTGATTATTCAGTAAGAGAAAGATGAACTGAGCTACCTTTAAATTATCGACAGTGATGGATGGGCCATAGGGAGTGATAATTAAATTCTCTTGTTGTGCCTCCTGAAGGTTGATATTCCAGACAGAAATTCCGTAGATGCGACAATTGGCTAATGTTGCGTTTGTAAAGTCGGTTGCGACTAGTGTAGCAAAGCTAAGGTCACACCCACTAAGTTTAGCATCATGGAGAGTGGTTTGGATAAACCTGGTTTCTCTAAGGTTGGTGTTGATGAGGTATGCTCCTTTGAGATAGGCTCCACTAAGGTCGGCTCCGCTCACGTTAGCTCTTCTAATATGCGCTCCACTGAGGATTGCTCCACCAAGATCAACTCCCATTAGATCGGTTTCATTGAAATATGCCTCAATGAGATTTGCCATCTTAAGGTTGGCACCTCTTAGCTTGGTGTTGGATAGATCCGCATAACTCAAGTCTGGAAGTATATCTGAATGCTCTTGCCTCCATCGGTTCCAGACCTCTACCCCTTGTTTAAGTATATCGAGATGTTCCTGGTTTGCCATACTAAGTTACCCTCCTGCCTTCAAAGCGCGGAGCAACCGACTGAACGCCTTTTGATAGTCGTCGTGGTTTTTCCAATGTGTGAAGTCCCCAATATGCCGAGTCCGCCGGATATCATCGGCCCATTCTGCCTCGCACTGCATCACTGCATCGTCCAAACGGATAGGATACAAGACATTTGGTACTCCTTCTGGCTCTTTATTCAGTGCTTTTTCCACCTCATAGGCTACCCAGTTGCTGGCAATTGAATGCTCTGAGAGCACGAGCAAGAGCTTATCATAGAGGCGAATAGACTCTTCAATGCGAGGTCGGATTTTATCGCCGATGTTCATATCTTCAGAAGCAAACCAGCAGCGCACACCCTGTTCTTGCAAATCGGCATGAAGACGACGAGCAAAGTCCTCGTCTTTGCTGGAATAGCTAATAAAACAACTATGGTAGTCAAATGGTTTCCCTACAAGGGAATGCATAATCTCGATAAAGTTTTCTGGTACACCAATCCCTCGCAAGAATACTTTAGGAATATTACCATGAGAGCGATAAACAGTGCTCACACTGAGGACAGAGGGACCATGATGCATCACTGTTTCAAGTCCTTTGGCCTGACTCAAGTCAGTATTTTCAAAGATAGTGCGAGCTAGCATTGCTCCACTTAGGTTGGTTTCACTCAAATCCGTTCTGTTAAAATTAGCATCGATAAGAATAGCTTCACTAAGATCAGCTTCAGTGAGGTCTGCTCCATATAGGTTAGCTTCACTAAGATTGGCAAATTGTAGATTGGTACCGATGAGATAAGCATCACTAAGATCAGCTTTGTAAAAGCTAGAAAAACGTAAATCAGAAAAGCTAAAATCAACATCATTAAGGTCGGCATCACTAAGATCAATATTAAATAGATTATTATGACTGAGATCGGCACTACTGAGAACAGGGCGAATATTTGCCTGCTCTTTTCTCCATCGGTTCCAGGCCCTTTTCCCTTGTTTAAGAATATCGAGATGTTCCTGGTTTGCCATAGCTTACCTCCTGTAATGAGGTCCATCCATCAAGTTCAGCTTTTTATTATATTCTATTTTGAGAAGAAATGTGGGAAGTGGTAAGACACACAGGTTTTTGCCCCTGCGTGTCGCTGAGACTATGCCGGAGATCGGGGTTTGTGCATTCTGCGACGTGGCAAGACGGGATAGAAGACAACAAAAAAATAGAAAATAACTGTCTAGAAAGTAGTTTCTACTTTCGGACATTTTTTTTGTGATGCGGGGAGAAACGCTCTATTAAGGTTCGTGGGTTCTATAACATTTAAGCCTTTTATTAGTTCTTGTGCTAGAAAGACCTTATGGTATCTATCTCTAAGAAATATGCCCGCTTGCTTCGATGGAACTGGTCGCCTCACTAGATTTTTTTTGAACCATTAGGCTGTTGAGGAGAGTGAACCTTAGCCTGACGAGCTAGGTAAATTGCCAGAGGAATACTGACGAGCGAGCAAATGCTGCCAATGCCACCCAAAATAGGGTTGCCCAGCAGTTGCAATATGAACTGTGTTACGTCATACAATTCCTGCATGGCTACTCATCCTTTGCAAACACTATTGCTCGTTACCGTCATTATAATGCTGGATGAAGCATTTTAGCAAGTCAGGACGCAGAAGGCTTTTTTACGGAGTCCGGCTTTTATAGGCACTTGAGAGGTGTACTATTCATCTTTGGATAAGTGTGCTGTAAATATCGTTTGCCATATTTCATCAATCGCTTGTTTTGTAGCCTCCTGTATATCAGACTCATCCATGAATATTCTGGCTATGCGTGTAACTGCTGTGGTCGTGGCTATTAAACTGAGCTTCAGATCACTCTCACTTGTTGTACGGTAGAGTTGATCGAATAAGAAATCGTGTATGTCAGTTGGTGAGAAGTGGTTCTTCCTGTTTCCTTGAATATAGGTTTGTATGAGTATTCCTTGCTCCTGAGCATTTATAACTCCATCATTGACCAACGCTTCGATCATGCCTTCGGTATCTAACCCAGCCCATGCTTTTCGTGTCTGCTCGCTCATATCTGGATATCTTCTTCTAAACTCTTCTTCGATTTCATGTTCTGTTTCCTCATCTAACTTGCCATGGGACCTTAAAAACTCAGTGAGATCATCCCAGGCCCTTTTTCTGGTTCTGCTACTAGTGTCAAGGAACTGCCGCTTTACTCTGTCGTAATCTTTATCGACGGTTATCTTCAACACTTGATCTATCGATGCACCAATTGCTTCAAGAAAATCTATATCGTGCTTGGCTTCAACTGCTTTATAGTCGAAGAACTTCTGTGTTTGTGACTCTTTCCCTTTGAAGAGCATATATTCAAGGCTGATAAAATCTTCAAGTACTCTTCTGCACAGGTCCATACAACTATTGCCAAACGCGATCCGCATCTCTGGCTGACTGTATTCGGCTAAATACACCATAGTAAAGAGAGTCAGGTAGTCACGCCTGAAAGTCCCTTCAACTACTCGTGCGAACTGAGATTTATATGTGTTCGGTCCCGAAGCTACTTGGCGCGTCGCGTTAAGGAGCTTCTTCGCTAATGCTATGATGCTGTTTAATTTCATGGTTATCAAGTATAATACTGGTTCTGTCAGGGGGCAAGCGAAGTAGTACTGCAAGGCCGAGACGCACAAATTATCTCGGTCGGCATCTGTCTTATAGAAGGGGTACAAGCTCAATTAGGCTTGGGAGCTTCCGAGGTTTTCAGAAGCTCTATTAAATGGCTTACGACAATCATTGGGCCAGAATAAACTTCTAGCGTTTCTATCTCTTCGTGGTCTAAGTGGACAAAATCAGGATTGGCTGCCAATTCAACCTCTCGTATCCACCAACTATCTACCTTCGCCAGAATTTCTTGCATCTTTTCAAGATCGCTAACAGTTATATTGATGTCATCGTCTACTAAAAACTCTGGCAATTGGTGAGCTATTTTATTGCGAAGCTCTCTGAGGCTTACTATCGTTTGAATATCTTCAGTTGTGATTGCCTCTACTTTGTGGAGCCATTTGCATGATGCAAGGAAAATGCTCTTATCCAATGAGAGAACTTCACCTGCATACTGCCTCTGCATTGCTGCGTTCTCGTAACCTGCCGCAACAAAGTAAAACTTTTCAATCTCTTCAATAATCGAGGATTTGAGCAATTCATAGGCTATCAAATAAATAGCAGCAGCCATAAGGGCGGACTTTGTGAGTTCAGGAGACAACAGTTTGTTATAGGATTTTTTATCCATAGGTAAAGAATTTGCCTTTCTCGGTAACGTGGAAGCCAGTACTTGCTAACGCTCTAGCCTTGCTCGTAAAGTTTCGATTTTTGCTGGTGCCACGTAGAGATACTCTAGAATGGCTTCGAGAAAGCCTATGATGATCGGCACATCCTCTTCGGTTATCTCATCATCATCTGCATGAGCGCCCAGGTTGCGAAGCTGCTTTAGTTGGTTAGCCATCTCAGCTACGGTTTTTGGCATACGATCTGAGTTAGCAAGGATTTTCAGGCGATCTGCTAATCTTCCAGGTTTGATCTGTTCATAATTGCACACAGCTTCCAGTGTTCTCCCCGCGGCTACAGCACAGGCATTCGGCTCAATATCTTGTGCCTTGAGTGCGGCTCTGAAAGCTTTCTCAATTGACTCAGGTAGGTTGGTTAACGGCGTCTTACCCGGGTAAAGTAGTGTCCGTTTTGCAGTAGTGGGAAACCACTCAAATACCATAGTTGTCTTCGAGTTGCTATCAGGCAGCGTTTGCTCAAGTTGATAGCTCTCTATAACCTCTTCCAAGGTAGGTTTATGACAATTACTGCATTCCCAAATTTGCCATGTTGTAAGGTTTTGTGTCTCTATATCGGTTTCTCCTACCCTTGCCCCATATTGAGTTCCCTTTCCTTGCTCTTGAAAAACTGCTTGCTTACTGCAATGACCACACAGCATCGCTCTTGTGTCTGACATACCGATATTTCCCCACAATTATTAACCATCTCATCCTTTTGCTCCAGTGGATATACTACTCGTCACACAGGAGCCTGTCAATGGTCGTAAAAGTGTTTAGAGGTTCGCACAATTTATGGTGTCCGGGGTGAAGCGGGATTCTAAAACTTGTTCATACTGAAAGGCCAGATCAGTTATTGCTTACCCTTGCTTGCAGTAAGAGAAGCTAAAATAATCCTGTTAACCAGTGCCTTGACTTGCTTGATTTCTTGCACCGACGGCTCATCTGCTTTCTTTCCGTGCTCTATTGCATTTCTTATTGTTCTGAATTTCTCTAACAGGTCATTCTCATGTTTACTTAGCACTATGCCGATATTCTTAAGATGCTGTTTAAATCTCTCCAATAAGGCTCCATCATTGTGCCTTTTGATTGCACTCCGAACAAAATGACGTTCTTGCTCGTCGGTCAGGTTAGCTATAGCACGAGATAATAAGTCAGCAAGCTGCTCTTTGTTATAGCTTTTCGGCAACTTGACACCCGTTGACAATAATTCAATGACCTGCCAAAGGCCAAGTGTAACCACATAATAATCTTCACTGTCTCTAAATCTGTTCCATACTAGTAAAGGTAGCTGGAAGTTCTCACTCGCAGCCATAACAGATGCGATATCTAACTTGATGGTAGGCTTTAGTTTGGTCTGAGTTGGCTTGTATGAAGAAATATCTCTTAACCATGCGCTAGGCTGGTTAAGCATTATGAGCAGAATATAGTTTTGACGCTTCAGGTTAATTGTTGCGTCTACCCTTTCCCATTCAATAAAGTTTCCTCCGAATTGGGAGTAGCTATACTGTAACAGGCTACTATAGGCAGATAAAAATACATCTGCCTTTTCTATTGCTATGTCTTCAGCTTCGGCAAAATGGGCAGCTTTGAAACGAAAAGAAGTCCATCCATCTGCGTCAAGAAATCTCTGCCATAATTCGTTTTTCTCATTCTTGGGTAATTTATCCTGCAAACTCTTAACACCCGTAAGTGAGTGCAGTTGAACGCCATTGACCATTTCATCCTGTTCGATAAGCAAGCCTTTAAAAGGCGCAAAAGCCATCATTTCCTTAATAGAGTTATCTAATCCTGGTATGATAATATGATCTTGAGGAAAGCCCGCCTGTCGCGCTAAGGAATAGACGACTTCTCGATGATCGACACCTAGCACAGTTAAAGACTTAACGCCTGTTTCAGTAAGCTCTAGGCCGTTATCAAGCATTATTACCACTTGATCGTTTGGTTCGCTCTTTATCGAAACTATGTTTCCTCGATAAAGAAGGCGTTTCTGACTGACCGAGTTAATCACTACCTCATCCAGATAATTTATGGCTCCAAGTTGAAGAATATCGTTTTTATCAAAGCGGATCGTGGCAGTAGTTGAAGCATTTATTTTGCTAGTAATTGAGCAACCACGACATGATAATGATGCCACACTGCCAAAAATCACTTCTATCTCACCGATCATATGGTTCTGCTTCTCCTACTTCCTTTGATATAAAGGCTGACTGTAGCCTAAATTTTCATAAGCCGATGGCAATTTGTATTATCCTCTAGACAACCCTAACTCTGGCTGGTCTGCACCGGACTGCTGGTCTCATTGCACCTGTTTGAAGGTACCAAACTCTTCTGTCTTTATGGGTTAAAACCACCTGGCAGATCCTCTCCCGCCTGCACAATGACATCAGTAATCTGGTCCTTATTTTCATTATTCAGAGAGAAGAGGATAGTTATAAGCCCTCTCTGTAACTGGCTGCCATTGTGATCGACAAAAGAGCTAGCTGGGAGTACTTTAGCCAACTGACGGCTAAAGTACATTTTAATCAGTATTGCTTCCCCTGCTACTTTCCAGGACTGGCTGAGAACATCTTTCACGTGTACTGCATCTGTCGGGAGAAATAGAGCAGAGAGTTCAGTAGCGGCGTTATTTGTTAAAACAGGTGTATTTCCTGTTGAGGCATCAAATGGAAAGCTAAACGAGAGCCCATTGACGAGGTTTTTTGTCGGATCAGTAAGCGACGCACTGCTCAGTGTATCGACATATAAATCCAAATCACCGTATTTTGTGTTCCAGGTATAACTCCCACCATTGTCGTTAATAGTCGTACCTCTATTGCCAAACTTTGCATCAAAGGCAGATAAGGGTGAACCTAATATAGCGGGTTGATTGCTAAGGTTTGTTATGGAAGCAGTAGCTTGTGTGTTACCACACGCAGCAACACAAAGACATAACAGCGTAAATAAGATGAAGACATGCAAATGGCGAAGCACAAGCATAACTTGTTTTCCCTACCCTTTCTACGAATAGCGTATTCACGTCGTGGTTATTTAGCCCCGTTTGTTTAATTTCATCCGTATTGACCGTCATCATACGAGACGCTATTAAGCTTATAGGGTAACATTGGTGGTACTCTATGAAGGAATTAAGAAGCAGAATAGTTCGTTTGAGGGGTGACAAGAGATCAGTTCATGACAGAGAGCGGCTGCTCTAATCAGCAGATCAAAATCAGAGATCGGTTCGCTTCGCTGACATAGAAAATGAACGGATCTTGTGAAGCATTTCTGCTTCCCTATTCGCTCTTCTCCCCCGCCCTCTTCAATCTTGCATTACACCACCGTCTTGATATACTTGGCTACAGTTTCGCACCGCATCCGGTGGATAACGGCTCTTCAATCTTGCATTACACCACCGTCTTGATATACTGGCTTGCCCTGTGCGCCAGGCCCATAATCGACAGCATCGGGTTCACGCCGGAGGCAGCAGGGAAGAGGCTGCCATCGCAGACGAACAAGCCCTTTACACCATATACTTCACCGTGCTGATTCGTTACTGAGGTCTTAGGGCCGGCTCCCATGCGGCAGGTGCCCATCTGGTGAGCAGTGAACATCATGACGCGATTGGGACCCATGCCGTGCCGCTCCAACTGGCGATCAAACTCGTGTAGTTGCCGCTCGCTCACCATACTCCCTTCGGGTTTGTCAAGGCGGGTGCGTTTGGTATGCAGGGAAAAGACAGAGCTGGCACCGGCAGCGAGATGGATGCGGGCAGCCTGGCGCAGGCCGTGCAGGAGATGCTTGCGATCATAGACGGAGACGACATAATCCACGACCGGCTCGCCGTCCGGGCCAACCGTCACGCGGCCTTCACCCTTATCGCGAGTCAACACGATAAACGTAGCAACAGAGGGAGCCTGCATCACGTGTTCGCGGTACTCGCGTGCGGAATACCAGGGTGTGGCAAGTCCCAGCAGGCCAGGATGGGCAGGTGGCACCTCCAGTTTATAGCCATAGTTGCCATCGAGGTAGCCGAACTGGTCAGAGTACGCTGATTGCATCACACCCACCCAGCTATACACTTTCTCAGGGTAGAGACCGGCAATGGTTGTGGTGGGATGCAGGTGCAGGTGGCGGCCAATATGCGGATTGTCCAGCCCGGAGCGGATGAGCAGCGCGGGTGAATGGAGCGAGCCGGCAGCGACAATCACCGCCTTCGCACGAACAGTTACCTTGTACGTTTTACCCGTCTCTTTATTAATGGCAGTTGCCTCAACGCCTACCGCTCGCCCGTTCTCAACCAGCACCCTGTCCGCACTACAATGCACAATTATGCGCGCGCCATGATCGAAGGCATCCTGCAGATATGTCTTCATTGTCGATTGTTTGGCTCCATAGCGGCAGCCAAAGCCGCATGTGCCACAGCGCTGCTGGCAGTCGATAGCATTGCGGCGAATGAGGCCGTTATGATAGCCAAGCGCGGTACAGCCATCGACCAGCAACTGATTCTGCCTGTTATGCTGGCTGTTCTCCGTATTGACGCTGATGCGCTGCTCCACGGCGGCGAAGCTTTCCTGCAGTGATGGATCGGTGAACCAGCCGTTCAGCCCGGATACTTGATCCCATTCCTCGAGGATAGGTTCAGGGGTACGGAGCGAAGTCATCCAGTTCACGACGGTACCCCCGCCAAGCGTGCTACCCGCCAGGATGATCACACCCAGGTCTTTCGTGGTGAGCAAAGCGCGTTTCAAATAGAGGTTGGACATTGCCTCAGCTTCCTGGAGGGTAAAGGTGGCCTCGTTGTTATAGCCCTCCTTCTCCAGCACAATTACGCTTTTGCCCGCCATGGCCAGTTCTCCGGCTACGACACCCCCACCAGCGCCGGAGCCGATCACAACGGCATCGGCTTCCAGCGTGGTATCTTCAGTGATCGCCAGCGGCTCGATAGGCCGGGGAGCATCCGCAGGAGGCGGAGCAGGAGCCTGGTAATCGAGCACTTCCCAGTTCGGATTGATGCCTTGAGGATCGGGAACGGCGTAGAAGAGAAAAGCAGAGAGACGCTTCAAGACCTGGTAACCCTGGCGGAGTTGCCCCATGGGGCTGTTCGCCATTGCCAGCAAATATTTCTCGCGCTGCTGTGGAGAAAGAGCAACAAATGGCTTGCGGGAGCCAACGAGCAGCAGGCTCAAGGCGGGGCTTGCCATCGATTTCATCAACTGGTGAAACTGGGCCTGCGCCTGCTCGTTTTCCAGGGATAGTGTTTCTGCAAGCAGGAGCGCAACGTGCAAATCGCTGGCCTTGCGCTGGAAGTAAGCCGCTATTGCGTTAGAGCTGCCGGGCGGTGGTTCGAGCGACGGGAAAAAGGTATCGCAGACAACTTCTAAGGTTTGAAATTCTGCGGGCGAGAGCCAGCCAGCAACAAGGTCTTCGTTAGTATCAATAGATGTAGAGGATGTGAGAGCCATGAAGCGTGTCTCCTTATGGCGATTCGACAGAAGTTTCCTACACTGTGAAACCGGGTATCATTGGAAGTATAGCACATCATGAAGGCTACCAATTCAATCGGTAATAATCGAAGCTCGCGTGTCATCCTGAGCGAGTGCAGCCCGGCCCTGAACGGGGTGAAGGGGAAGGATCTATGCCCATATAGGAAGACTGGCGGGCGGGCATAAGGCACATCCAGCCGGAGATGATGGGAAGCAAGCGGGCGACCATAAAGGCCCACCCAACCACCCCGCTTCCCCGCTCGCCCCTACGAGTACGTAAAGTCCATTCTACTGGCGTGTGATACAATGTTTTTAATCACACGCGCAAGCAGCAACATCCATTCCTCACCAGAAAGGAACGTTTTCATACATGAGCGATCAGCAACAGTTGCCGCCCAACTATTTTTACCATCGATTGCCCAATGGAATTGAGATGGTTGGCCAGTATATGCCCAGCCTCAGCTCAATTACCTGCGGCTTTCAGCTCGATGCAGCCATCATCCATGAGCCTGAAGGAAAACAGGGCCTGGCGCACCTGTTTGATTATATGCTCTTCCAGGGAACAGAGGAGAAAGATGCACGCGCCTTGAACGAGGCCTTTGAATCCCTGGGGGTGCGCAAAGGAATGAGTACGAGCTGGGAAATAGCGCGGCTCATGGCCCAGATGGTGCATACAAATTTTGATGCCACTCTGCCTTTAATGCGGGAAATCCTGCGCACGCCTACCTTTCCTGAGGAAGACCTGGAGCAGATGCGCAGCATCATCCTGCAAGAGATTCGCCGCCGCGATGACGAGCCGATGAGCCGTATCTTCGACCTGGCTCGCTCTAACTTCTACCGGGGCACGGCCCTTGCCCGCCTCTCGCTGGGAACATCTGAAAGCGTGCAGGGCCTGCAACGAGAAGACTTGCAAGATTTCTGGCAGGCACGCTATGAACCCAATAACGTCCTCTTCTCTATTGCCGGGAAGTTCGACTGGGATCACGTGGTTGAACGATTGCAGGAACTTTTCGGAGACTGGAGCGGGCAGGCCAAGCCATCACCAGAGCAACGCCCGTCTCCCACAACAACCATTGCCCTGGAACAGGAGGAAGGAAAGCAAGAACACCTCGGCCTGATGTTTCCTTTCCCGAATTATACCGATCCCGACTACTACGCGGCTATGGTAATCAGCGAGGTGCTGGGAGGCAGCATGGCCTCGCGCCTGTTTATAGAGGTGCGCGAGAAGCGCGGGCTGGTTTACGGCGTCTCCGCCGGGTTGACAGGGCATAAGAGCATTGGAGCCATGCGTATCTATGCCGGCACAACGCCGGAGCAGGGACGCGAGTGCTTGCAGGTGATCGTACAGGAGCTGCGCAAGCTGGAGCAGGAAGGTATCACTGACGACGAGCTGGCGCGGGCCAAGGTGCAGTTGAAGAGCGAGCACATCATGCGGGGTGAAGGCTCAGGCTCGCGCATGGCAGCCCTTGCTCATTCGTGGTGGTACGAACGGAAACTGCGCACCATCCAGGAGGTCAAAGAAGCTATAGATGCCGTCACGCAGGAGCAGGTATTGAACGTGCTGCATCGCTTCTCCCCGCTCAATCCACTGACGGTTGCCGCTATCGGGCCGCTTGACCAGGAAGCCCTGGTAGGAGATACGCTCCAGCGATGAAACAAGACGCGCTACAATCTCTGAAGGCTTTGCTGCCTAAAGGGCAGGTATTTACCGATCCAGCCTCGCTTATCAGCTACGAAGTTGATGCCGGCCTCGATAAGGGAAAGCCGGAAGGCGTTGTATTCCCCCGTTCAGCAGGGGATATCGTGCAGGTAGTGCGCTGGGCCGCGCAACACAATGTCCCGCTGGTTGCGCGCGGGGCCGGAACCGGGCTTTCAGGTGGAGCGGTTGCCGATCGCGGCGGCATCATCGTCGAATTCTCGCACATGCATGCCATTCTTGATATAGACGAGTATGGCCGCAGCGCTGTCGTCCAGCCTGCCCTGATCAACCTGGTGCTGGATGAACGAGTGAAAGCCAAAGGGCTGTATTTTCCACCAGACCCGGCCAGCCAGCGAGCTTCAACCATCGGTGGCAATGTGGCTGAGAACTCAGGCGGGCCGCACTGCTTCAAATATGGCGTCACAACGAACTACGTGATGGGAATGCATGCTGTGCTGGCTGATGGCCGCCTTGTACGTATCGGCGGGCGCGCCCTCGATTACCCTGCCTATGATCTCGTTGGGCTGATTACAGGTAGCGAGGGCACGCTGTGCCTGATGACAGATATCTTCGCCAGGCTCGTGCGCAACCCTCCTGCCGTCAAAACGATGCTGGCCGTGTTCGACTCGGTTGAGCAGGCGGGTATAGCTGTGTCAGCTATCATTGCCGCCGGTCTGGTTCCCGCGACGCTGGAAATGATGGATCAGAAGATCATAGGGATTATCGAGGATTTTGCCCATGCTCATTTGCCGCGCGACGCTGGCGCTATCCTGATTGTCGAGGTAGATGGCTACCCGGCCAGCCTTGATGCGCAGATCGAGGAAATATCTCGCCTCTTAATAGAACATGGTGGGCGTGGCTTGCGCGTCGCTCAAAGTGAGCAGGAGCGTGCAGCTATCTGGTTTGCTCGTAAGAGCGCAGCGGGAGCTATCGCTCGCCTGAGTCCCTCGTACTACACGGTCGATATCACGGTTCCGCGCAGTTGTCTTGCCAGGATGCTGGCCGAGGTCAACCAGATCTGCGAGCGCTATGGGCTGCGAACCGGGCATGTATTCCACGCGGGCGATGGCAACCTGCATCCATTGATCCTCGTTCCGCATCCAGAGGATGCAGACCTGCTGGAGCGGGTGCATCAGGCCGGCAGGGAAATAGTGGCATCGTGTATCCAGAAAAATGGAAGCCTGAGCGGCGAGCATGGCGTCGGCATCGAGAAGCGACAGTACATGACGATGATGCATACGGCTGAGGAGCTGGCAGCCATGCTGGACATCAAGCAAGTCTTCGATCCCAACAATGTACTTAATCCTGGAAAAATCTTCCCTTCGCTAGAGCCACAAGACAATAAACATGTCATTCTGAGCCCATTCGCTTCGCTCAGGGGAAACTCCGCGAAGGATCTAAGCGGCCAATCAAGTCCCAATGAGGGAGTGCAGGATAGTACGCCCATCTCGCTTCAATCAATATTGCGCGACAACGTCTTCGTGCCCAGCACAGCCGGGGAAGCAGCAACGGGACTGGCGGCTTTGTCTGCTGCCGGCAAGCGAGTGCATATTCGATCTTCATCGAGTGATGGAGAGCGTGGGCAAGGAGGGCGCAATGTATTGTACCCCTACATCATATGCAGCACGCAGGCGTTGAAAGGCATAATGACGTATGCGCCGGACGATCTCTATGTGACTATAGGCGCCGGGACGCTGCTCGCGGAGATACAATCCTTCCTGGCAGCCCGGCAAAAGTGGCTCCCGTTAGCGACTCCCTGGCCTGAAACAACCATTGGTGGCCTCGTGGCAACGAATGTGAATGCGCCAATGCGTATGCGGTACGGTTCGATTCGCGACCTGGTGCTGTGTGCTACAGCCGCTCTCGCCGATGGGCGCGTCATTCGCACGGGGCGTCCAGTGATCAAGAACGTGGCCGGATACGACCTGACCAAGCCTTTTATTGGCTCGCACGGCACGCTCGGCTTGCTCACTGATATCACCCTCAAGATTGTGGTGCCGCCACGCGCCAGGCGCACACTGCTGATCCCTATGGACGACCTGCGGCATGGCTTGATCTGGGCCAGAAAGCTGCTGCCCGTGGCGCTGGTAGCTTCGGCAATTGTCTTATGCAAAAACGGCGACATTCCGGGCGTACCGGAGGCTCCCTACACGCTGGCCTATACTGCCGAAGGACTGCTCGAGGATGTGGAGGAAGAGTTTGAGCAGGTGCGGTACGCGCTCCAGGAAGCCGGAGCGCCGGAGCCTGTCGAGGTTGTAGCTCCATCCGGCACGGACATCTGGGCAAAATTGCTGGGAGACACGCAAGGCAAGTTGCTGGTACGTGTGGGCGTGCCGCCTAAAGATGTGGCGGTGTATGTGAATGATCAGGCTGCGCTGTTGAATGAAAGAGCCTTCCTGGTGGATATAGCGAATGGGATGGTTTATGCTGTGACGCAGCAGGATGACGTAGAGCTTGCCCGTAACTGGATAGAGCGATTGCGCGAGCCTGCCCTGGCGCTGGAGGGCTACGCGGTCGTGATGGATGTGCCGGAGGCTTTTGAGGGCGTGATCGATAGATGGGGATACCAGCCGCAGGCGCTGGACATCATGCGTGGCCTGAAGGCGCGCTGGGACCCGCAAGGGATATTGAATGCGGGCGAGTTTATCGTGTAGTGAAGGGAAACCAGTAGGCCAGCGGGTGGATCACCGCAAAATGTGGGAACGGCCACCCACTGGTCTGGCTGTGAAGGCAGTTGAGGCTAACTGGTTATTGCTGGCATTACCTGTTGCACCAGCGCGGGCAGATTCTGCCCTATCCACTGAGCCATGGCCTCATCTTCCTGGCGAATTTGCTCGCACACCTGGGCTGTTCGCGTCTCGCCCAGATCCTGGGCAGCACGAATAAGCGCTGTGTAGGAAGCCACTTCGAAGTTCTCGGCAGCATAATCGGACAGCGCGTTCTTCACCATCTCGTCCTTTGCCGGGCCCGTTGAGAGAGCCTGCATCGAGCCGAAGAGCGAAGCCATGCCCGTTTTGACGGTGGAAGTTTTGCCACCAAGCGCCTCGACGCAATCCTTCACCATCTGGGCATGTCGCCGGGTCTGCTCTAAGTGCTGCTCAAGCTTTGAACGCACTTGCGGATAGTCTCTCGCATCCTTGATCTGATGCTCGAGAACCTGAATGAGTGCGTTCTCCATGCCGTGAGCATCGTTCAACCAGTTGATCAATAAATCTTTCCCGGTCATGTTCTGCTCCTTTCCTTTTCAAGTTCAAGCCCTATATGATCGAAGATCCGCTCTAAACGAGCGTATTGCTCCTCATGTACAAGATTCTGGGAGCAACATAGTTATGACGATTCATCGACCCCATTGTGTGACTGAACCATTGTTCGATATAGCAAGGGGCTTAAGGAGTTTATGCTCAGCGTGAAAAGAGTACAAATAGTTGCTTTTCAGCAAGTTAGGCGAACATACAGCAAGAGTTACCGTTTAGTCGTGTACCGTCTCGCTCTGCCACTGGCAGGTCTCTGGCATGGCCTGCCGCAGGCTCTCTGCCAGCCCATCGAGATCGGTCACATCGTCACGGTAAACGGCCCAGGCCTTAGGTTTCTCTTGAGGAGTCGAAGGCTTGCGATATAC
>CADDZH010000046.1 GCA_902812455.1 Chloroflexota bacterium
GTATGATACCGAGTGTCAAGCCGGCAGTGAGACCCACAAGACAGCCTGGATGAGCGAGGTTGCGCCCTCGTAATCTGTTGAGCATAGCGTTGTGTTCATCCTATCACTAGTACGTTGTCCGTTGTGTTGTAATGATAATGCTCTCGTATGAAAGCGTCAAGACGCATTTTTCTGGTACCGTTTTCGCAATGCTGGACAAGCCAGAAATTTGCGTTTATACTGGATTTCGCTACAAGTACGGGGAAGCAACTTCTATGTAGGCAAGAAAGTCATTGGATTGCATGATCTGAAGAAGTGAGACCATGACTGTACATAACAGGAGCACGTTCGTCTTGATGCGCGGATATCCTGGTACAGGTAAAAGCACGATAGCGCGGGCTATTGCTGCTGCGCTGCATGCACCGCTCATCGACCGGGATATTATCCGCCAGAAGGCCGTAGATATTTTTGGTGAACTACCAGCAATCGGGCACTTTTCATACGAGCTGATGTTCGTGCTCACCGAAGAACAATTGCGCCTGGGACTGAGCGTGGTCGTGGATACACCCTTAACCTACCGGACTACTTATGAACAGGCCAGGGCCCTGGCCGAAAAATATCATACTCCCATGCTGGTCGTTCATTGCCAGTGCCCGCCTGAAGTACAAAAACGCCGCCTGGAGGGACGTAAAGGCAAAGTCTCGGAATTCCAGATCACTTCATGGGAAGAATGGTTGCAGTGGAAGCCACGCTTCGAGGACTTCGACGATGAGGGCTGTATCATCGATACTTCAAGGCCGCTCGACGATTCGCTGGCAAAGGTGATGCGTAGCATTCATGAATTGCACCAGCATGATACGTATATGACGGAAGAAAATGTCTCCGATCAGCCCCGCATTTGAGGTTTTCGTACACCAGCAAGCCTACACCCGCAAGCAATCATAAAAACGATTATCGATATATCCCCTCTGTATAATGAACATGTGAGTAGCCCGGTCATTGAAGCTGACGGTACTTGCACAATCAAGCTTTGGATATTGCTTCGATATTACGCAGAAAGGATACGATTGATATGACCATGAAAGAGACCCTCCAGGAAAGGTTCGATGTGTTGAAAGAGAACGTGACACGCAGGCGACCCAATTTCAAGCTGCTCCTGGTCGTTTCTGCCGCGCTGGCTGTCGGAACGAGCGCGTTCTTTATCATCCGGCGCAGGCTCAATGCGGCTGCCTCGACCGAAAAGTAGGCTATTTCTGGGACTCCGTCGTAGGGGCGGGAGTGGCTTTACAGGGGTAGGTTTTTCCGTGGATCCGCCTCTTAACCGGATCGGCGCCTGCTTGTAGAAGCTCGATTTATCGAAGCTGTGGGTGGTGAGGATGCGGCGTGGGGGCCTTGTGCTTGTCCTCGCGCCCCCATCGCTGCTCCCTCACCCCAAAACACCTACGCCTGTAAACCCTTGCGGTCGTTCTGCTACGAGAGCGGCCTTTTACTAGCCGGTTTGCGTAACATAGTGCCACACGAGCGTGCCTTGATTGGCCCGCAGCGCGTAGACCATTCCATTGCCTGCGCCCATATAAATTGTTGTATCCACAAGCACAGGGTCGCCGAACACAATCCCATCAATTGGATAGCTCCAGACCAGAGTTCCATCTTGCGCTCTCAGGGCATACAGGGCGCTGCTGGTTGAAGTCCCGGCGCCGGCGTAGATCACTCCATTTGAAAGCAATGCCCCACTTGGAGAACCATCGACCGTATCTTGCCAGAGAACTTTGCCATCACTACTTTGCAGCGCAGAGATAGTGCCTGTATCGCTACCCTCAGCATCAACCACGCTCGTATAGACAATTCCCTGCTCTACTTGCAGCCAGCTCGCGAAGCTACTCTTCCCATTATTCATTGCATACTGCCAGAGCAGCGTTCCGTCGCTGGCCCGTATCGCATACACGCTAGTTTTCCCTTCTTTCAAAGGCTTGGTTTCCCCGGCACCGCCAGCTTGCCCCTTGCTCCCATTGAGCCAGTTGCTCCATAAAAGCGCTCCCACATCCATCGCCTGGGGTAGAAGGCCAGCGCTCTGAGTAGTGGGTAGCTCAATTTTTGTCGTCATGAGGTACAACACTCCATCCACTATTTGTGGTGATTGGTAAATGTTAGTATCAATAGCTCGGCTCCAGAGCTGGTGGCCGTCACCAGCCCGCAGCGCGGCCAGCTTGTCCTGTAAAAGGACATAGACTACTCCATCTGGGCCAGCGTATGTATCTGCCAATCCATCTGTCGTATAGCGCCATAGCACTCTGCCATCGCTCGCCCGCAAGGCATAGACAGCGCTTGCCTGCCCGTAATTGCCTGCGCTCACATACAGAATCCCATTGACCAGAGACGACATTTGATAAGAAGATCCATCCTGCGCCGTAAAGCGCCAGAGCTGCCTTCCATCGCTTGCTCGCAGCGCAATGATTCCATCGCCCTGTGTGGCAATATAGATCACGTTGTCATTCACAAGCGGGCTGTAGATGTAACTACCGTAATTGTTATCGTCGAAGCGCCATAGCACGCTGCCATCGCTTGCCCGCAGAGCATATAAATGGGAGGGCTCATCCTGCCCTTCAGATGAACTGACATAAACAATCCCATTGGCCACCACTGGCAGCTCATCCACTGATCCATTGATCTGGGTGCGCCACAGCAAAGAGCCATTACTGGCGCGCAACGCATACACGGCATTATTAAAGGTGCCAGCATAGGCCACCCCGGTGCCAGCATAAACCACTCCATCCGCTATCGTCACACTCACATTAGTGTCTGACTCCAGCGGCGACTTGATCGGCGCCGCAGACGGCGCTGGTATCATCCTCGGACTGGCTGTTGATGTCACTACATGGCCGGAACCTGAAACCGCATGACCAGAATCACCGTGCGAGGTCTGGCTCGATGCCTGGCCACATCCCGCCAGAGCAGTGGCGAGCATCACCACAAGCACTATAAACACAACTATCGAGTTACTTTGCAAAGACTCATATCCGACCTTGCGCATAGAGACCTCCAAATCTCGCTCTCGCTTACTCTCTATTCTATTGCCCGCTCTTGTTCATCCTGCCCTTCACCCTCCACGCCTTCCCCTGCAAATGTAACCCCTATGCCTGAAATGAACCTGAAACAGCCTTCACGATTCAGATCCATTTCAGTTCCTCGCGCTATAACTCCTTCACACGGCATTATGTTATGATAAGCACATAAGGATTGTTCCTCCTGAGAGGGCCGCGAAGATGAAAGCGCATATTCTCATTGTTGATGACGATAGCCGCGTTACCAATGCCCTGCGACGCACTCTCACATACGAGGGCTATCAAACATCGACGGCCTCAAACGGTGAGGAGGCCCTATCGCTTGCTCGCCTGAAAGTGCCCGACCTGGTGATCCTCGATCTCATGCTGCCAGGTATTGATGGGCTTGAGGTGTGCCGCAGGCTGAGAAAGACCAGTAAAGATGTAGCGATCCTCATGCTGACGGCGCGCGACGCCGTGAGGGATCGTGTGACGGGCCTGGAAACGGGGGCAGACGATTACCTGGTCAAGCCCTTTGCCTCTGATGAACTGCTGGCGCGGGTGAAGGCATTGCTGCGCAGGCGCAATCCGCCGGATGTCAGGCGAGAAGTGTTATGTTTCGATGATCTGGAGCTGGACATGGCCACGCGGCAAGCTAAACGGGGTAATCGAACGATCGAGCTTAGCACAACCGAATTTGAGCTACTGGCAATGTTCATGCGCAACCCTCGCATCGTGCTCACGCGCACACTCTTGATGGATCGCATCTGGGGGAGCGACTTCGAAGGAGGGCCGAATGTCCTGGAGGTGTATATCGGGCACCTGCGCAATAAGCTAGAACAGCAGGGTGAGAAGCGACTCATTCAGACGGTGCGCGGAGCCGGATACGTGCTCAGGAGGATAGACTAGTATGTATATTCCCTTGCAAGTCCGCCTGACATTGTTCTATGTGCTCTTACTGGGGCTGGCGCTCTGGTTCTTTGGGCAAATCGTCTATACGCAGGCAGAGCAGAGGGCTTACAGTAATCTTGACGATGTGCTGAGCAGCAGGGCCGCTAGCGTGAGATTGGGCAAACTGCTTGCGAGTGGCAATGCACCAGAATTGCCAGCTATTTTGTCGAGTGTAGACAGCGCGGGAACGAATGGGGTGGCTATCGAGGTGCTGGACAGCAAGCTGAATTTGCTTGCGACTACGAGTGATACAACGGGTGATTTCTTGCAAACACACGTCGAACAGGCTGGTTCAAGTCCCGTGCCGTGGGATGTGCAGGCAGCGCGGAAGATTTTGCAGCATCCTTTCTTGAATGGCAGCCCCAATTATCCGCTCAGCACTACGCCCAACAGCATGTACAGCACCATTACCTATCAGGGACAGCAGGTGCGGGTGTATACACTGGCAAATGACGATTTTGGCCAGTTGCATATTATTCAAACGGCGCGATCCGAGCAAGATATTCAGCAATCGCTGAATAATCTTCGCCAACTCCTCATTGAAGGTGGAGGGTTAGTGCTGCTCTTTGCGGCCTTGGGAGGTTGGTTGATAACAAGAGGTGTTTTAGCGAGAGTACGGCACATCACCAAAACAGCACATAGTATCAGCGCTTCTCAGGACTTTAGCCAGAGGGTGCCAGATAAGACATGGGTAGGACGCGATGAACTGGCCACGCTAGCAAGGACATTCAATGAGATGCTGGCAACCCTGCAACGCTTATACGAGCAGCAACAACGCTTCGTTGCCGATGCATCGCATGAACTGCGCGCTCCGATTACCTCGATTCGCTGCAATCTCGACCTGCTGGCTAAAGCGCCCGATCTTCCTGAAGAAGAGGCCCGGGCAGCCCTGGCAGATGCGCGAACTGAAGCAGACCGCATGGGACGACTGGTAAACGACCTGCTAACCCTTGCTCGCGCCGATTCTATACAATATACGGGGCTGACCGTATCTGATGGCTATAGGAAATCCGAGAGGCAGCGCGTTGACCTGGATAGCCTCTTGCTGGAGGTATTCCGGCAATACCGGCCAGGCCGAGAAGATAAGGGTGAGGATGTGAAGCAGCCAGGGCCGCGCCTGCTCTTGCAGCATATTACACCTGCAACGGTCTATGGTGAGGCAGACCAGTTGAAGCAGGTGCTGGTAGCGCTGGTGGATAACGCCCTCAAATATACTCCCCAGGCCGGCAACGTCTCGCTTTCACTTACTACTGAAGGGCAGTTTGCAATTTTGCAGGTGAGCGATACGGGCCCCGGCATTTCCCCTGACGACTTGCCCCATATCTTCGAGCGCTTTTATCGTGCGGATCGCACACGTTCTCGCGACCGCGATCGTGGTGGAACCGGACTTGGCCTGGCTATTGTGCAAAGCATTGTGCAGGAGCACCAGGGAACCATTGAGGTAGAAAGTACGCCGGGAAAAGGCACTACGTTTACCGTGAGGCTGCCTTTAGCCGAGACGTAGGTGATCCCAACCTCCAGGTGCTAACGGTGAAGAGATTCCCTGCCTGACCAGCGTTCTGGCTAAATCCGCGCGAATGCTTCCGATAGCGGTTGCCTTGACCCCTGTCGTAGCAAGCAGTTCTTGAGGCAAAGTGGTTGCGCGGTCGGCAGGAACAGTAAAGAGTAATTCGTAGTCTTCGCCTCCATACAGCGCGAGGTCTTGTGGGTTTCGACCGGCCTGTGTGGCAATTGTCACGACTTCTGGCAGGATCGGCAGGGATTCGGCTTCGATCTGGACGCCAACACTGCTGGCATCGCAAATATGCGATACATCGGCGGCCAGCCCATCGCTAATATCGATAGCAGTTGTCACCCCATGCTGGGCAAGCCAGCGGCCTGCTGCCACTCGCGGTGTGGGCACGCGCTGCATGGCCAGCACGCTCGTAAGCACTTCTGGCGCAATATTCGCTGCAAGCTGCTCATCCTCCGATACCAGCAAACCAGCGGCTGCCGTTCCCAGATGGCCCGTTACCATAACGATATCTCCTGGCCTTGCCCTATCGCGCCGCAAGACATGCATACCTGTTCCCAGCAGGGTGATGTCAATGATCAGCCGTTCTGCATTGCGCGCAATATTGCCGCCAACAATCGCTATGCCAAATTGGGTAGCCTCTTGCTGCAAACCGGCATAGATGCCGTCAAGAATGGCTACATCCAATGTAGGGGGCAGGAGCAGCGAGACGAGGGCGAAACGGGGCCTGGCCCCCATCGCCGCAATGTCGCTGATGTTGACAGCCAGCGCTCGCCGCCCTATATCTCGCGGCTCCATATAGCGCAAGCGAAAATGGGTGTCCTGCACCTGCACATCACAGGTCACTATTAACAGCTCATCGCCTCCGATATCGAGAATAGCCGCGTCATCTCCCACCCCCAGGATAACGCCAGGCAATCGCGGCAGGCCAGCAGTCAGGCGTGCAATCAGCCCGAACTCGCCTAATTCTGCAATCGAAGTCATATCACACCCCTTCTTGCTCATATGCAGAAGGCAGCGCGGCATCAATAACGGTGCGCAAGAGACGGGCAGCAGCGGCTATGTCATTGGCGCTGACAACAGCAGTAATGACGGCCACGCCAGAGGCACCGGCCCGTATAACTTCCGCCGCATTTTCTGGGGTGATACCGCCAATAGCCACGAGCGGTAGCGCATATCTCTGTGCCAGATCCACCAGCAGTTGCACACCGGTCGCAGGACCCGCATCAGGCTTACCAAGCGAAGGATAGATAGGGCCAACTCCCAGGTAGTCGGCTCCACCTTTCACCGCCTCTTCAGCTTCCTCGACAGTAGCGGCTGAAACGCCCAGGATACGATGCGGCCCCAGCAACTTCCTGGCAAGCTCGGCAGGCATATCTTCCTGTCCTACATGAGCGCCATCGGCTTCTACGGCCAGCGCCACATCCACGCGGTCGTTCACAATAAACAATGCACCGCGCTCCCTGGTTAGATCGCGCAGCATGCGTCCTTCTTCGATGAGCGTGCGAGTGCTGGCCGTCTTATCACGCAACTGGATGACCGTTGCACCACCGTCAAGAGCCGCTGTTGCGACAGTACGTGTATCGCGCCCGCGCGACCACTCACGGTCAGTCAGCACATGCAGGCGAAGGCGCGGCGCAAGCTCTCGACCCTGTTTTGGTTGTTCAAATGAAAGAGACATCAGGTGATGCTCACTTTCTGATTCCGCGCAAAGGTTTCCTCGTCCAATGCGGCAACAGCATCGAGCAAGTGCGAGCGGAACGTTCCCGGGCCGCCTGCTCTTGGAGCCGCCAGTTCGCCGGCCAGGCCCATAGCCACCAGGCCGGCAGTGGTGGCGAGCCAGGCATCAGGCTCGACTGCCAGAAATGCTGCCACCAGCGTAGTCGCCATACAGCCGCTGCCGGTAATAGTAGCCAGTAGCGGATGCCCATTATCGACATATGCCACCCGCTCGCCATCGGCAATCACATCACGCACACCCGTGATGGCGACACTGCACCCAAATTCGCGCGCCGCCCGGCTGGCTACCATCTCGCGATCTTCTGAGAGCGAAATAGAATCAACACCCCTGGTCTCGGCGGCTACCCCCACTAGCGTACCAACCTCGGAGGCATTGCCGCGAATGCTAGCGATCTTCAGCTCACGCAAGAGGCGCAGAGCGCTCTGGGTACGCAAGGTAGTAGCGCCTGCGCCGACAGGGTCTAGCACAATGGGAATGCCCCGCTCGTTCGCACGCCTTCCCGCGCGCAGCATCGCTTCAATCTGTTCAGGGGTGAGCGTACCTATGTTGAGCAGCAAGACATTGGCGAGGCTGACCATCTCTTCAACCTCTTCGAGGGCGTGGGCCATCACCGGCGCGGCTCCGATGGCGAGCGTAATATTCGCCGTGTCGTTCATAACCACCATATTGGTTATATGATGGACAAGCGGCCGCTGCTCGCGAATGCGGCTGAGCAGGGGCGCCAGAGATGATATTGATTGAGTTTTCTCGATGTCGTTCATGTTATCCCTCCAGGGAAAGCCTGGCCTCACAAGGCTACCTTGCCGCTCAGGTGAGTGTTCTGCGAACACTAGACGCGCAAGCGTCGTTCCTGAGCGGAATATAAACCCAAGGCCACTACATGTGCCATTGCCAGAAGTGTTCGACGGGCCCATGCCCCTTACCTATGCCGGGCGCGTGCCGGATCGCCCCGGTAATATAGTTTTTAGCGCTGGCAACAGCGTCATAAACGGGCAGGCCACGCGCTATAAAGGCTGCAATAGCGGCAGAGAAGGTGCAGCCGGTGCCATGCGTGTGAGGCGTCTGAATACGCTCGGCGCGCAGCTCGGCAAAACGCTCGCCATCAAAGTACACATCCACAGGTTCGCCCGTGCGATGGCCGCCCTTGACTACAACATGGCGCGGCCCCAGCGCATGAATAGCTCGCGCGGCAGAGCGCATGTCATCCAGCGTCTCAATGCGTTGATCGGTTAGCACTTCGGCCTCGAAGAGGTTGGGGGTGACGACTTCGGCTAGCGGCAGGAGCACAGTGCGCAGCGTGCTAACCGCTTCCCGTTCAAGTAAGGGGTCACCACTTTTGGCCACCATGACAGGATCGACCACCAGCCTCAAGTTCCATTGAGATATACGCCCGGCAACAGCTTCAATAATATCAGGGCTGGCCAGCATACCCGTCTTGGCAGCATCAGCGCCGATATCTTCGAGCACAACGTCGATCTGGGCCTCGACCAGTTCTGGTGGGAGCGTGTAGGCAGCACGTACTTCCAGTGTATTCTGGGCCGTAATGGCGGTCAGCGCAGAAAGTCCATAAACGCCCAGTGCGGCGAAGGTTTTCAGATCGGCTTGAATGCCTGCCCCGGCGCCTGAGTCAGAGCCTGCAATAGTCAAGGCCCTCGGCATGCTGGTCTTGTTTTGCGCTGCGTTTTCGTTGATATTCGTCATGATGGCCATCCCTCCAGGCGCCAGGCCATGTCCCAGAACATCCACTCGTAAGAGGTGCTGATACGGAAAATCTCAAAGAGGCGTCCTAGCTCTTCCGGGTTGAGCGAGACTGCGTGGGCATCCAGGCGCTCGCGTATCCAGATTTCTACAGCATCGAAGTCCGGCGAGGCATAGGTGGCCAGCCAATCGGCATAGGGATGACCGGCAGGCGGCGCAGTATTACCAACCAGGTGACGGCCAACCTCGGCATAGATCCAGGCACAGGGAAGAACAGCAGTGAGGAGTTCAGGAAGTGTGCCTGTAGTAGCAACAGCAAGGAGATGGCGGGTATACGCATAGTTTGTGGGAGCCATTTGCGTGGCAGCCATCTCGCCTGGCGTAAGCCCAAAACGCTCGCCGTAACGGCGGTGCAGCTCAGCCTCGACGAGCAGGGTGTTCAAGATATACCTGCCGAACTGCTCCATCTCATCGTGGTTGCTGGTTTTGCCAACAGCATAGGCGAATGTTTTTGTCAGGACATCCAGAAATAGCGCATCCTGGCGAATGTAGAACTCGAAGTTGGCACGCGGTAAAGAGCCGTTCCCCAGCGCGACCACAAAGGGATGTTCCAGTTGGCGCTGCCAGAGAGGCCGCACACTCTCGCGCAGGCGCTCGCTGAATCTCTGCTCTGGAGTAGTAGCCGAGGAGGCAATTTGCCCGGTCTCAAGCGGCATAGATAATCTCCAATACGCAAAAGCTATGCGTAGGAGAGTTCAGGCGTGGAGGGCGTAAACGCAGCAGCATGGATGAGGCATCGTAGTGTTGTAGCAGCATAGCTATCGACGCATTCCCTTCGCTGGCATTACCCAGATCAGGTTGAGGGTCCACCACACTCCACGGTGGTGCTCTCAGCCCGGCTGCCCCGAGCTCCCCTAGCAGACGATATAAGATTGTACGAAAGATATTATAGTCTGGACACCTTCTTTATGCAAGGTTCATTCAAATGAGGGTCTCCATCCTTCCGGGTGAACCGTAGGGGCGCAATGAATTGCGCCCACTGCCGATTTATCGGCTACTTCTCGTCAATCACCCCAAAGGACGGAGAACCTCAAATGAACAGAAACGCCCGGCCATGTCATGTTGAGCGAAGCGAAACATCCGCTGCCGATCGCCAGAGATCCTTCGCTGCGCCAAATCACTGAGGGAGTCACCCGTCACCATAGTAGGGGCAGCGGCTTGTCCCTGCCCTGCCTCACTGTGCCGTCCTCCCCCCATCAATCGCAATCACCTGCCCCGTAATATAGCTCGCCCCCTCCGAGGCCAAAAATAGAACCGTAGGAGCAATTTCTCCCGGCTGGCCGATGCGGCCCATGGGAGTCGATCCCGCGACAATATCTTCAGCCCGGTCGAGGATGGCCTGGGTCATGCGAGTGCGGAACATGCCGGGAGCAATAGCATTCACGCGGATGCCCCGGTTTGCCCATTCTACCGCTAACGCGCGTGTAAGGTTAATGACCGCCGCTTTGCTCGCATTGTAGCCCACAGTGTTCAACTGTCCCCCTCCAAAGCCAGCAATGGAGGCAACATTGACGATGACGCCTTTGTTGCGCTCGAGCATGTGGCGCCCAACAATTTGCGACATGAGGAAAGTGCCGGTAATGTTGGCATCAATGACCTGCCGCCAGCGCTCGAAGGGCATATCTTCAGCGGGGGCACCCCAGGTCAGGCCCGCATTGTTGACCAGGATATCGATCTTGCCACATGCCGCAAGTGCTTGCTGCACAGTCTGCTCAACTGAAGAGAGGTCTGCAACATCTGAAACCAGAGCATGGACAGAAACGCCCTGTTCTTTCAACTGCCGCTCTGCTTCGCTCAACCACTGTTCGCGGCGAGCGGTGATAATGACGGTAGCGCCAGCAGCGCCAAAAGCCTGGGCGATTTCCAAACCCAGGCCGCGCGAGCCTCCGGTAATGAGGGCAACTTCTCCTGAAAAATCGAAAGTGACGGTACCCATAAGCACCTCTTAACGATCAGAGTATGCGGAGGATTATTTCATCCCCTCCTGGAAGAGAGACAGCGTAAAATAAAAGGTTGAGCCTTCGCCTTTCTTACTCTCTACCCATAATCGCCCACCATGTCGCCTGACAATCTGAGAGGAGATATAGAGGCCAATGCCTAGCCCAGGATAGGTTTTTTCTTCGGGGCCGGTGGCCTGGTAGAAGCGCTCAAAAATCTTGTGCTGGTGTTCTTTGTCGATGCCAATGCCAAAGTCCTGGACGCTCACGATGACCTGCTGGTGATCTTTTGCCATGTGCACCCGCACGGTATCGGCCTGGGGAGAATATTTGATGGCGTTATTCAGGAGGTTAACCAGCACTTGCGCAATGCGATCCCGGTCTCCAAACACGCGGGCCTGGGTCTCTCCATCAAGCAGCAAGCGATGTGTCTGCGTCGTTCCCTGGATGTTTTCCACGATTTCTCGCACCAGACCGTCCAGTTCAAAGCATTCTTCGCGGTAGACAAGCTGGCCTGCCTGCATTCTGGAAAGATCGAGCAGGTCAGCGATCAGCCTGGTTAACTTCTGCACCTGGGCATCCATGCGGGCGAGATAATGAAGCGATTGCTCATCTCCTTGCGTGGCCAGGCGCCGTTGCAGGAGGTCAAGGAAGCCTTTGAGGCTGGTGACAGGCGTTTTAAGCTCATGGCTCGCCATGCTGATAAATTCGTCTTTTCGCCTTTCCAGTTCTTTGCGCCTGCTTATCTCGACTTCGAGCGAGTGCGCCTTCTGTTGCAACAGCGTAATGGTGCGCAGGCGGTCATCTGTACTGGCCAGGGTAGTGTAACTCTCGGCTGGAATAACCTGGGAATGCTGCTGGCAAATCTCGGTGAATTCCTGCTCATACACTTCTCCATCAAAACCATGCATTGGATAGGCACAAAGGAGTGAATAGGAATGGAGCTTGCTCAGATCATTCCAGAGTTCTTCCAGGCGGATCGCTCCTGACCGGTTCCCTTCCATCAAAAGCAGCGCAACCATCTCTCCAAAGATGCGCACGCGCCGCTGGCCCTGCGCTGCTTGCTCGATCAGGCTCCCAATGACCTCGGCAAAGCGCCCCGGCTCCGGCAATCCATCAACCATGAACGCTGACAGCATCTCGACGGCATCCAACGAGATATACTCACCCCGCGTGCGGGCGCCCGCCAGATCCAGCCCATCTGCCTCCAATCGTTCCTCAAGATTCTCTCGATGTGGCTGTGTAGCGATAACAATGCAGGTATCACCCGCGCCGAGACCCGTAGCAATGAATCCACTCACTGAGTCTACGAGGAATGCATCAGTCTCATAGAATTGGACAAGGTGCTCGAATGCGCTCATCTCGCTCTCATGGGAGCGCAGCCCGAGCTTCTGCTCAGTAATATCGCGAGAGTTGCTTGCAGATGTGGTTGTCATAAGCTCTCTTCTGAATTCTCCTAGGCTATATGCTTTTTCAAAGAACTATAACGTATTTGTCCTACCTAAGCAACGTCAGCCATTTTAGCATTTTATCCTGCTACGGAAGGCAACCGTTTCAGGATAAACCGTAAACTCAAGCCCTGCACCAGGAGCGTAAACAGCACGACCGTATAGGTGGAGAAAACCAGGGCATCTCTTCCTGGCATCCCGGTTGGTAGTGCCAGCACCAGAGCCAGTGAGAGCGCACCCCGCAATCCGCTCCAAAAAATCACAAACCGCCAGGAGAAGAGGATTGCTCCACGTAATAGATGTGTCAGTGTACGCAGCATAAGTACCATAACGAATCGTGCCAGTAACACCGCGACGATCACCACTCCCGCCAGCAGCAGGAGTGAGATTACCGAAGCAGTCGAGAAAAACCTCAAAGGATTGAGTTCTGCTCCTACCAGGAGAAAGAGAAGCGCATTGGCGACAAAAGCGATGATACTCCAGAACGTATCAACTACCTGCCTTGTTTGTTCAGACATGCCAATCCGCCGTCCATAACTCCCGAAGATGAGGGCGGCCACAATCAAGGCGAGAATGCCTGAGACATGAAGCGTGTCAGCCAGGAGATAGACGCCATAGGCAGAGATAATAGTGATTGTTGTCTCTATCAGTGGATCATCAATGAATGCTACGAAACGGCTCAACAGAAAACCGCAGACCAGGCCAAGGACAGTGCCTCCACCAGCTTCTTGTAGAAATGTTAAGAAACCGCTTACCCATGCTGATGCTCCTGTATCTGCCTGCCCTTGAAGAGAGAGCAAGATAAGTGTGAGAAATGTTTGATAGAACGCTCCTGCAACGCCATCATTGAAGAGGCTTTCGCCTTCGATGATGGTCGAGAGACGCGGGTTGACCTGTAACTGGCGGAACAGTCCAAGCACTGCAACGGGGTCGGTCGGCGAAAGAATAGCGCCGAGCAAAAGAGCATAACTCCATTGCAGGCCAGCGAAAAAATGTACCAAGACGGCAATGAGGAGCAGCGATAAGAGCAATCCTGGCCCCGCTAATAGGAAAATAGGAACCCAGTTTGCCCGCAACCGTTGGACATAAATCGTCCAGGATCCCTCAAAGAGGAGAGCAGGCAGAAATACAAAGAGTACTAATTCTGGTGTCAGGTGAATATCTGGAAGCCACCCAAACAGACTGATCAGCAGGCCGACAACCACGAGACCAAGTGTGTATGGAACAGCCAATCGCCTCGTTATCAAGATCACAGCAAGCGCAATAAGCAAAAGGAGAACGAGTATGCGTACAATGGCGACAATGTCTATCATTTGCGGCCTTTCTCATTGTAAGATACACCTCTATTATATGTACCCGCCACCGATGTGGCGCAAGCTGGGGAGGGGGTAGAAAGAGAAAGCAGATAGCAGAAAGGTATCATTGAGGTATCATGAATAGCATGGATACATTACCCGAAAACATTCCAACCAGCATCATAAACCTGCTAGATAGCATTGTAGAGAGCTGCAAGAAAACTCTTGGAGAGAACTTGATCGGCGTCTATTTACATGGCTCTGCGGCTATGGGTTGCTTTAATCCTCTGAAAAGTGATATTGACTTACTGATTGTGGTCAAGGAAAGACTACCTGTAGAGCAGAAGAGGGAAATAATAGACTTTATTCTTCAGCTTGTTGAGAAAGCACCGCCTAAAGGTCTGGAACTGAGCGTTGTAACGCAGGATGCGCTCCAGCACTTCCAGTATCCAATACCTTATGAATTACATTTCTCCAACAGTTGGAAAGAAGCTTATATTGCTGGCCAGGTGGATTACGACAAGCAGCGCTTCGATCTCGACCTGGCAGCTCATTTCACAGTAACGAAGAAACGGGGTATCCGTTTGTATGGGGAGCCAATTCAGGCAGTGTTCCCCGCTCTTTCAGAAGGGTATTATTTGCGCTCTATATTATCTGACGCGAGTGATATTTTTGAGAGAATTACTGATGATCCCATCTACGGAATACTCAATCTCTGTAGAGTCCTGGCTTTCTTGAGAGAAAGGGCCGTCTATTCCAAGCTGGAAGGCGGTCAATGGGGATTACAACATATAGAAGCTGTATACCGCCCCCTCATCCAGAAAGCATTAGAGGTATATCAATCTGAATCGCAACATAGCGCGCAATGGGACAAAGCTCAACTAGAAGCATTTGCCAGCTACATGAAGCAACAAATCGAGCCGCCCACTCTTGCCTGAATCGCGTATAATGATGCTGTGCAACGGGTTTTTGTAACCGATATTACATTATATGCCAAAGAAAGAGAGTGCATCGTCATGGACTTTTCGCTCAATGAAGAGCAGTTGGCAATTCGCGATACCTGCCGCGAGTTCGCAGAACAAGAAATTAAACCGCGCGCCGAGGAAATGGATCGCACAGGGGCCTTTCCTTATGATCTCATACGCAAAATGGGTGAGCTGGGATTACTCGGCTTGCCCTTTCCAGAAGAATACGGCGGGGCAGGCGCTGATTTTCTCTCCTACTGTCTCGCTATAGAAGAAATCTCGCGTGGGGATACCTCTGTTGGCATCACTATGGAGGCACATACATCTCTTGGTGCCAGCCCATTTTACATATATGGCAGCGAGGAGCAGAAGCGGCAGTATCTAGTTCCGCTGGCGCGCGGCGAACAATTATGGTCTTTTGGCCTTACCGAGCCGGAAGCAGGCTCCGACTCCGGTGGTACTCAGACGCGGGCCGTGCTCAAGGATGGCTACTGGCACATCAATGGAGCCAAAGCCTTTATTACCAATGCCGGTACGGATATGACCGGCGGCGTCACTATCACTGCCGTCACGGGACAGCGCCCCGATGGACGCAAGGAGATCACCAATATTATTGTGCCCAAAGGCACTCCCGGCTATATTATTGGCCAGCCGTACAAGAAAATGGGCTGGAAGGCCTCCGATACTCGTCCCCTGACCTTCGAGGATTGCGTTGTGCCCGCAGGCAATATCTTAGGCCAGCGCGGCGACGGCTTCAAGCAATTCATGCAGACGCTCGACGCGGGACGCATCGCTATAGCCGCTCTCTCGGTCGGCTTAGCCCAGGCCTGCCTGGATGAAGCAATGAGCTACGCCAAAGAACGCAAGCAATTCGGCCAGCCCATCAGCAAATTCCAGGCCATCCAGTTCAAGCTAGCCGATATGGCTACAGAGATCGAGCTGGCCCGTTTAATGTATTACAAGGCTGCCTGGTTACTTATGCAGGAGAAACCCTATACCAAAGAGGCATCAATGGCAAAGTTATTCGCCTCTGAAACCGCCAAGCGAGCAGCCGACCAGGCAGTGCAGATTCACGGCGGCTATGGCTTCATGGACGAATTCCCCGTTTCCCGCTACTGGCGCAGCGTCAAAATCAACGAAATTGGTGAAGGCACCAGCGAGGTGCAGCGCATGGTCATTGCAAAGCAACTGGGGCTACTATAATTTTGAACTGAACATTGTAGCACGAAAGAGAGGCTCCGTATGGATGTCAGTCCAACCAGCCAGGACACAGTAACCAAAAGACACGCTCATACCCACATAGAGGGATTTCAGCACTGGATAGAGGGAGCGCATATTCAGTTCCCCAAATTCAAACATGATCATCCACCGGTCATCAATGTGAATCAGGAATTTGAAGAGCGATTAACCCTGGGGCAGAGGGTTGCTGATAAGGTGGCCGCTACTGTTGGTAGCTGGCCTTTTATCATTATCCAGAGCTGCATCCTGGCAGCATGGATTGTTCTCAACATCACAGCAATAATCTATCGCTGGGACCCTTATCCTTTTATACTACTGAATCTAATGTTGAGTTTTCAAGCTGCATACGCAGCCCCATTTGTGATGATGTCCCAGAACCGCCAGGCTGAAAAAGACCGCCTGACTGCGCAGAATGACTACCAAACTGATTGCAAAGGCGAAGAAGAGATTCGCCACATCATGGAGCACCTCGATCACCAGGACACCGTCATCCTGGAGATTCTCCAGCGTATGGATGCTCAGCACAAGGAAGTCCTCTATCACCTCAGCCAGCTCGATCCCGGAATGGCCCGCCGCCTGGGCATGGACATTCAGGAGGTCAGCAGGGAAATCATCGAGGAAGAAGCAGAAGATGGCGGTGTCGTTGGAAACTCATGAATGAGACTGTTTCGCTTATGCGCTCTGCTTCTCGCTCTCGGAAGGAGCGGGAACACCGGTTGCCGCCTGCTGCTGGATAAAAACATCTAGAGGAGTGGTAGCAGCGCCTTCGGCTTCCAGTTGTTGCAGGGAGATGCCATTTTTCTCTAGCAGATGTATCAACATCTTGGTCTGGCGCAGCAGTTCTGCATCCTGGGCGCAGAGATGCTTCATAATCTGTTCGATGTCGTGATAGGTGCTCATCGTTGTCTTAAAAGCCTCGTCAGCCTGGAGTTCCGCTTTCCGGCCTAAGACATTTTGACCGGTCATGATAATCGGCAACAGAACCAGTTGCAGAAAGTAGCTAGAGATTGAACCAAAGAGCAGTGCAAGAAACACATTGTTCGTGAAGACGCCAACAAGGCTACCAATGCCGATACCAGCAAACAGATAGGCCGTCCACATTGTACCCGTGTACCTGGTGAGCGCAACAGCAAGCTTGGTATTAAAACCCTTCTCCGCCAGCTCAGCTTCATGGAGTTGGTTGACATTGCGCGGCTGGTAATGATGAGGTATGTGTTGAAACAACCAGCTAGTAGGGTGCTGTGGATGCGCTTGCATCTGTGGCGCGGTCTCTGACTGGGCAGAGGCGGATGTCGTTTCTCCTTGCATATGAATGAACCTCCGGTTATTGAAATTGCCTATATGCTCAATTGTTTCTCATACTATAGCACCCTCCGGCCTTCTTGAATAGATGTTGAGCCTATCTTTAGCTCTTGATTTTTGGATACACTGGTGATATTCTCCTCTCACTCCTCCTTATGCCTGCCATCTGAAGGGAGCTTCTAATCATAGAGGACATAGAGAGGTCTACTCATGGCACAAGTATATATACCCGACAATCCACAGGAGCGCGAGCAACTCCAGCAAGCGACATCGGTGAGTCCTCCCGTTGCGCACATACATGCGCATCGCCGCGTCCATCCCCGGCGCCGCTATGGCGTGATCGATTTGCTGGTGCTGCTGGCCGTCATTGCCGCGATCACCCTGCTCGTCCTGGCGGCTGCTCGCTGGACAGCACCACTCACGCCTGTCGTGCGCATCGATCTCTCGCCTGCCGCCTTGCCTGCCTACGCTGGCTACTCGCTGCTGCGCATGATCCTGGCCTATCTGCTCTCGCTGGTATTCACCCTGGTTTATGGGCATATCGCTGCTACCCATCGTAGAGCAGAGATAGTCATGCTTCCGGTGCTCGATATCCTGCAGAGCATTCCCATTCTCTCGTTCCTGCCCGTGGTCACTCTAGCGCTCGTGGCAGCGTTCCCGCATTCCAATGTAGGCCTGGAGCTGGCCAGCGTTATTCTCATTTTCACCAGCCAGGCCTGGAATATGACCTTCAGCTTCTACCACTCTGTGCGCACCCAGCCGGCGGATCTGCAGGAGGTGGCAACCATCGCTCGCTTGCGGCCCTGGCAGCGCTTCGTCACCCTCGAACTGCCCTCTTCCGCGATCGGCCTGATCTGGAACAGCATGATGAGCTGGGCCGGCGGCTGGTTTTTCCTGATGGCTTCCGAGCAGTTCACATTGGGGAGCCGTTCCTTTCAACTTCCTGGGCTTGGCTCCTATCTCCAGGCCGCCGCTAACGCAGGCGATACTGGGGCAATCCTGCTTGGCCTCGCCACGCTCATCCTACTCATTGTACTGCTCGACCTGCTGTTCTGGCGCCCCCTGGTCGCCTGGGCCGACAAATTCAAGGTCGAATTAAGCAGTGGTGGCGATGCCCCGCACTCACCTGTGCTTGATGCGTTACGCCGCTCGGCGCTTGTGGCTATGGTCAACCGGCGAATATTTCGCCCGCTTGGTGAGCTGCTCGCCCGCCTGCTGGATCGTCTCCAGCCTCTACCCGGCACTTCGTCCCCGGTGGAAAGCGGAGGCCGGCCTGCCCGTGCCCTCTCCGTGCGCCGGGTTGCCGCGTGGATGTTCGTCATTCTGCTCATGGCGCTCGCGCTAGTTGGCCTTGTGTCGATGGTGCGCCTGCTGAGCGCGGTCTCCATTGGAACCTGGGGCGCTTTGATCCTGGCCGCCTTTGCCACCTGGCTGCGCACCCTGGCGGCCTTGCTCATCGGCGTCGCCTGGACAGTACCGGCGGGCGTCGCCATTGGTCTCTCACCGCGCTGGTCGCGCCGCTTGCAACCTGTGGTGCAGGTGATCGCGTCCATCCCCGCCACAGCCATCTTCCCCATCCTGCTGCTGGCGCTGGTTGGCTTACCCGGCGGGCTCTCATGGGCAGCGATCCTGCTGATGTTGCTAGGCACGCAATGGTACATCCTTTTCAACGTCATTGCCGGGGCCATGGCAATCCCCACTGACTTGCGCGAGGCCACGACCGTCTACCACGCATCGGGCTGGCGTAAGTGGCGCACGCTCATCCTGCCCGCCATCTTCCCTTACCTGGTCACCGGGCTACTGACGGCCAGCGGGGGAGCCTGGAATGCCAGCATTGTTTCCGAGTATGTCCAGTTTGCCAACCATACAGTGAGTACCGTCGGCCTGGGCGCCAGTATCGCCGGGGCAGCAGCGGCGGGCAATTTCCCGGATCTGCTGGCAGGAACGCTGCTGATGGCGCTTTTCGTCGTCATCCTCAACCGCCTCGTCTGGAAGCGCCTGTACGCGCTGGCCGAGCGCCGCTATACACTTGCATAGGAGGAAAGTATTATGGCACAGGTTACAGATCGCCCTGGGCAAGATGGAGCTACTCCACCGGCAGAGGTGCTGCTAGAGGCACGCATGTGCAGCAAGACATACCAGGCTGAAGGCAAGCATCCGGCGACGCAGCCGCCGTTGGTGCTGGACTGTATCCAGCTCGAAATTCGCGCGGGTGAATTTGTGGCCCTGCTCGGCCCGTCAGGGTCGGGCAAGTCCACGCTGCTGCGCATTCTGGCGGGATTGATCCCGCCTTCCTCGGGGCAGGTCTACTTCAAAGGCCAGCTCCAGTATGGCCCCAACCCGCACGTGGCGATCGTCTTCCAATCGTTTGCGCTCTTCCCCTGGCTCACCGTCTTGCAGAACGTCGAACTGGGCCTGGAGGCGCAGCCGCTCACACGCACCCAGCGCCTCAAACGCTCTCTTGCTGCCATCGACCTGATCGGCCTGGACGGCTTCGAGGACGCCTATCCCAAAGAACTCTCAGGTGGGATGCGCCAGCGCGTCGGCTTTGCGCGGGCCCTGGTCGTTGAGCCGGAGCTGCTCTTCATGGATGAGCCTTTTAGTGCGCTTGATGTGCTGACAGCAGCCAACCTGCGTAAGGAGCTGCTGGGGTTATGGAGAGAGCAAAATATGCCAACCAGGGCTATTCTGATGGTGACGCACAACATTGATGAAGCAGTGAGTATGGCGGATCGTATTCTGGTGATGGGCGCTAACCCGGGGCGCATCCGTGTTGAGCTGCCAGGGCTACCGCTCGAACAACGCTCCATCCAGAGCGACGCCCACACGAAGCTGGTTGACCTCATCTACCGCATTATGACCAGCCCCCAGGAAGATGTCCATGCCCTGCTAGCTGCCAACCTGCCCCAGGCCAAAACCGGTGCGCTCGCCCCTCCTGCGCCGAAGCCCTACCAGGTGCTTCCTCATGTCGCCATTGGCGATGTGACGGGACTGGTGGAACTCGTGCATGCGCGCGGAGGACGCGAAGACCTCTATCAACTGGGGCGTCACCTGCACCTGGAACTCGACGAGCTGCTGCCGCTGGTGGAAGCGGCGGACCTGCTTGACCTGGCCGAGACCGAGGAGGGCGATCTGGTGCTGACCGAAGCTGGCAAGCGCTTCGCGGAGGCCGGCGTACTGGAAGAGAAGCAGATCTTCCGCGAGCAGGCCCTGGCTCACGTCAGCCTGCTCCGCCACATCGTACAGGCTCTGGAGACTGCTCCAGGCCATGTCCTACCCGAAGAGCATTTCATGCAGTTCCTGGAGACCCACTTCGGCACCGAGGAGGCGCAAGAGCAACTGGAAACGGCCATCAACTGGGGCCGCTACGCCGAACTTTTCACCTTCCAGGAGAATCGTGGCGTGTTCCGGCTGGAGGAGGAACCTTCAACTACTTCGGCCAGTTAAAGACTTTCAATGTTATTGCCGGGCTGACAGCGCCTGGCGTATTTGTCTGGCTGCTCACCATCCAGGCGGTCGTATCTCCGTTCACGGCCAGGAATTCTGCGCCATTGAGCGTTTCTCCGACGGTAATATCGGTTCTTGTGGCCGCGTCATACATCCCATAGCCTTCAGCATTTTGCCAGAGCACAAAGTCTTTTCCAGCTTGCAGCGCCGAAGCAGTGCCAATTTGACTGAGCGCCATTGGAGCGGTAAATGCGGCATCATCCGGCGCATACATGTAGATCGTGCCCCGTACTCCGCTATCGAGAGGCGCTGGATAGAAGGCGTTCTCAGCCCATGGAGTAGACAGGTTGCCTGTATTTGGTGTAATGGCAGGCAATCGGCTACCCGTAGCAGTAGCTACCGGCGTAGCAGCAGACTTTCCCTGGGCCAGGGAGACATTGCCGGCAGTGCTCAGGAAGAACAGGGTATTATCAACCACTACAGGGTGGAAAGACATACCATCCGCAAGGAATGGCTCTTTGACCGTTATGGTACGCTGCGTAGCCCACCCACGTGTAGGCCGGGGAAGGTTGATCGCCTGTTGAGTCCAGATATCGCTATGTAAATTCCCGTCGCTGGTTTGCCATTCCTGCGCCCAGTATACCTGCGAGCCATCGCTGTTGGCCGTGGGTGAGGTGATGATGCGCCCTGAGCTGGCAGTGGCAATCACCGTGGAAGGAGGGTTCTCTTTCGTGGTAGTACCCAGAGAAAAACTGAGCAGCCGCGATACACCGGCGTTATCAACGGCGGCCACCAGCAATTTATCTTGCATGAACCATATACCCTGTATAGGCGAATAGATCCAATCTGGAGCAGTGGCCGAATCAAATGTTCCTGACAGCAATGTTACAGGTGCCGGTAATATGAGTGCGCTTTCTGGTTGCCTGGGCGCAATAGAAAGATAATAGAGGCTCCAGGTGCGGATGGCATGAGGTAGCGGTGTATTTTTATGCAAGACGGCCTGCGGCGTATCAAATTGTAGCCAGACCAGCCAGCCATTGGCGCTACCCAGCACAATCAACGGGCTGGCGCTTGGTTGCGAAAGAAGCGGGGTACTGATCTTCGTTGCCCGATCTAAGCGTTCTAGCATCCATCCATCATTTTTGCCATCGCCATAAGCCGTGTAGTAAATAGAGGTATTATCGGCAACAGCGCTCACTACATGGTCATATACCGTATTCGATGTATAGGTCACAGCCACGACATCAGTAGGATGGAGAATGCTGGCAGAGTTTGAGCTTGGTCCCTCAGCTACATGGTTTTGCGCCAGGAGCAGCAGAGAAGTGATGCCACCCATCATCAATGCTATGAAGAAAACCGCCGCCAGGCCAATGACGGCAAAGTGCCCCATAAGTGCGGGCTGGCGCTTTTTATGCTTACGCGCCACCGGAAGCACGGGAAGAGGTCCAGTGTCTGCTGTTGAAAAGGCAGTGAGAGAATCCGCGCTGGGTGAAGTATCTGCATATGCTTGCATGTAGGGTTTAAGGAACTCCGGCGGAGCAGGCACTGCTGATGGAGACTTCTGCATGAAGCGCGTATGCTCCTCTGCCAGCGCCTGCATGAGCTTCGTATATAAATTGAGAGAAGGCTCAACAGGCGGCAGGGCACGTACTTGCTCGCCTACGAAACGAAAGCGAGCCAGCGCTTCCCTACAAGAGGGGCACTGCTCTAGATGCGCCTCCAGTTCAGTCGTATCTACTTCGTTATCATTGAGTTCCCGATGTGCTGCAAGCAACATCTGTACCTGGATACAATTCACGTCTCGCTCACTTCCTGGTTATACAGGTTGATAAAACGCTCCCGCGCCCGCATCAAGCGCATTTTCACTGCTGACGCGCTGATATTCAAGACTCCGGCTATTTCTGCACAGGACAATCCATCATGCTCATAGAGCCACAGGCAGACAGCATACTTTGGTGGCAACTGCTTCAGGACACGCTCCACAATCTCCCGGTCAGCCACCCGGCTCTCGAATCTACTCCCATCATAGCCATGCCGCTCGTACATCGAGCTTATGCTACTGGCTCGCCCATTGGCCGCGCTATCGTCTTCAGCACTATTGAAGCCCTCAGAAGCTGTTCCACCTGATTCTGAGAGCACCCCGGCGCCAATGCCCCGGTCTTCATTAAACATCGAAAGCGGTAGCCAGGAAATCAAGCGGCGCCGGCGCAGTGTATCGGTCGTTGTATTAGCCGCGATACGATAGAGCCAGGCCGATAGCGCTCCCGGCTGCACAACTGTGCCGCTGAGCAAGGCTTTGTAAGCCTTCACGAAGACATCTTGTGCAAGATCATACGCCTGTTCGCGATTCCCTATCAGGTGATAGATGAAATTGGTAATTGGCCCCTGAAACCGCAGGAAGATTTCTTCAAAGTCGGCTACCTCAACTTTCTGCACCTGCTCTTGGGTAGCGGGTACAGCCAGCTCTGGATGCGTGTCGACCTCTAGCTCTTCCACGCGGGCAGCTTCTGCACAACTATCCTCATCTACTCCCAGGGGGCGCGTGGGACGCCCGTTACCTTCCATATTTATGGCCGGGCGTAAACCACTATTCGTATTGAAGAGACGGATGGAGGAGTCCATTGGTTACATCAACCTTCTTAATACATTCAATATAGCGCATCAATCCAGGACATATACCATTCTATGAGCCTTTAAACATCTTTGTTTCTAGCATAACATATTTGTATAGCTCCTGCTGTGAACCAGGAGACAATACAGGGAACATTTTCCCAACAAGCTTCCTTTATATTTTATAGTATATCATCCACATGAACCACGCTTCTTGTCATTCGTCATCGTTTCTGCTACCATGTGGCTATGGCAACTCAGCAACCAACTCAACCAGGCTGGAACATCGTTGGCCACACACACGCCATTGGCCTGCTGCGCCGTACCCTGCTCGCCCAGCAGGTTCGTCATGCCTACCTGTTTACCGGCCCGGAACATATCGGCAAAACCTTGCTGGCTCATCGCTTTGCCCAGGTGCTGCTCTGCACGGGCGGCCCGGATGCTTCCATGCCTCCGCTAGACCCCTGCAATACCTGCCTCTCCTGCCGCAAAGTCATGCACGGCAACCATCCTGACCTGCATATCATTGCCAGGGAGCCGGACAAGCAGTTCATCCTTATCGAGCAAATACGGGCCTTACAGGCTGATGCTGCGCGCAAAACCTTGGAGGGGCACCGCAACGTATTCATTATCCGGAATGCCCATGAAATGAACGCGCAGGCGGCAAATTGCCTGCTGAAAACATTGGAAGAGCCTGAGCCGGATGTTGTCCTGCTCCTCACTGCACCCGATCCTGGCCTCCTCCTACCAACTATTCTCTCACGTGTCCAGCAAATATCTATGCACTTGCTGACTACATCACAGATCAAAGCTGCCCTGCAAGAGCAGTGGGAGGTCGAACCCCAGCAAGCCGCCCTGATTGCCGCGCTGGCTGCCGGGCGTATGGGCTGGGCTGTGCAGGCAGTGGAGGATGAAGACCTGCTGGCAGAGCGCAAAGCGCAGTTGGAGATATTGATCAAATTGCCGGCGCTCGGTACTGTGCAGCGCTTTGATGTCGTACAGCAGCTTAATCTGGATAGCGAGAAAGTGCGCTCTACGCTCGAATTATGGCTGCTGTGGTGGCGCGATGTTGTCCTGGCAGCTAACAATAGTCTTGACCTGGCCGTCAATGTCGATATGCGCGACGTGCTGAAGCGCCACGCGGCAAAGATCGGAGCAAGCGAGGCTGAGCGTATGGTCCGCGCTATTCTTGGCACGCTGGAAGCTCTCGACCAGAACGTCAATCCGCGTACCGCGCTCGAAGTTTTGATGCTCGATGTGCCCAGGATTGCCGGGTAAGGTACAAAGAGCTACGAGCTGCGGCTCCCCACCATTTCTGGTTTCACAGCCGGAGCAGAGGAGGTTACCTCAATATTGTCGTACTTCTTTATCTTATACACAATGGTCGAGATGAGCCAGCTTAAGATGAAGAGGCCGATGATCACACCACCCAGAACGCCGAAATCCAGGTTGTTCAGGTAATTCCAGATGCCGCCATTCAGGTTAAACTCCATGGCGATGATGCTGAATACCTCAATCGTGCCCACAACCAAAGCGACCAGGACTGAGACAAGGGTAATATTCAGATTGTAGTAAAGCTTGCGTACCGGCTTCACAAACGCCCAGCCGTAAGCGCCGAGCATGAGGATGCCGTCGGTGGTATCTAACAAGCTCATGCCGGCAGTAAACAGGGCCGGGAAGATCAGGATGCTCCATACAGGTAGGCCTCTACCGGCCTCAACAGCGGCGATACCAAGCAGGCCAACTTCTGTAGCGGTATCAAATCCCAGGCCAAACAAGAATCCAACCGGGTACATTTTCCAACTGCTATCGACAAGCTTGAGCAGCGGGCGGAAAAACCGCCCCATCAGCCCGCGCTGGTTCAAGAACTCGTCTAGCGTTTGATCGTTGTATTCTCCTCCTCTCTTTACCCTCTGGAAAGCCTGGAAAATTTCCCACAGCACGAGAAAGTTGATGATAGCAATTACGTAGAGGAAGACTGCAGAGACTCCTGTCCCGATTAAGCCACCAGCATTTTCGAGCGCCGGAATATATTTCTGGACAAAGATAGCGGCAATGGCAATAGCTATGCTTAACGCTACCACAACGGTAGAATGGCCGAACGAGAAGAAAAAGCCTACCGCGACGGGCCTTTTCTTTTCTTGCATCAGTTTGCGGGTAACGTTATCAATGGCCGAGATATGATCGGCGTCAACTGCATGACGCAGGCCAAAGGTATAGGCCAGGAGAGCGGTGCCGAGGAGTGCGGCGTAATGTGTAGCAAAACCCACAATAGCGAGTACCCAGACGGCGATGTTAAAGATGATCAGCAGTGTATAGATGCCGATAACCTTTCCACGTAGCTCACCTGAGCAATCATTGAAAATACGAGAAAGGCTGGAAGCCAAGGGACCAGAACTCATGTATCTATCCTCCTGCTGCATCAATCAGGGCATCTTTCACCGTGATGTAGAGGATCATACCATCAAATTTTCGCTATTGCAAGTCTTTTGCAATTGAGAAATGCATCCATTTCAGGAGGGCGTATAGATGCCTGTGTATCAATGTAAAGGCGAGATATATAGGTGGGAGAAGGCAACCTCGCTTCCATTCTCCTCGACATAGAGGCCAATCTGACCGCTAGACGGAGGCGTCGATTTTGCCGTGTCCGTGAAAGGGGAGTGAACCGGCTGGTTATTCACGAGGAACAGAAATGTCCTGCCCTTCGCCTCGATGGTAATGGTATTGCTCGCTCCGGCCTCGCCAGAGAAAGAAGGGATGGCGCCCGCTGCCAGGTTGGTCCACCCTTTATTCCCATCATAGCGCAAGAACTGGTACTGGCCGTCCTCCCATGAAGTGACTTCAAAGAGGTAATACTGAGAGAGATCGCTAGAGGAGCGGAAGATAACGCCGTAGTAATCGGCTCCGTCATGCGAACCATGTATTTCAGCCGTCGTGACACTGAGGCGAAAATCGGTGTAGAAGTGATTGGCGTAGAGGGCAAGCGCGGCATAGCGCGATGACGTGTTCTTGACATGATATTGCCCTCCTGCAAAGAAGAATCCACTACCAATAGGCCAGTCATTGCTTTGTGTGAGATTATCAATTAATCCGTTGTTGCCCACAGGATTTGCGTGTGCCTTGTCATGCCTCCCGGAGGAACGGCTGTCAATGTGCGAGGCAATGCCGCCGGCTGCAAAAACTGCTCCCACAACGAGAGCCAGTATCACTATCCCGGCAATCACAAGCTGCGGCAGGCGAAACTTGCGTTGGTGAAGAGGTATCACGCGCATAACAGGCTTGCTGCCTATACTTTTACCTTGATGCGACAGGAAAGAAGGTGGCCTGGTGGGATCAATATGGTGGAGCTCTTCCGACTGGCGAATAGCCTCAGAGAACGCCCTGCTTAGTTCGCCTGCCGACTGGTAGCGCTCTTCTGGCTGCTTTGCCAGAGCCTTGTGAATCACCTTGTCAATCTCTGGAGAAATATCCGCGCGTACCAGGCTAAGGGATGGAGGAGGCTGGTGCACGTGCAGGAGAGCAACGGCAACCGAAGTATCCGCTTTGAAGGGTAAGTGCCCGGCCAGCAGGTAAAACAAGGTAATAGCCAGGGAATAGACATCAGAGCGCCCGTCCAGCGGTTGTCCTAACGCTTGTTCCGGCGAGATGTAATCGGGGGTGCCCATCAATGGCCCCCCCGATTTGAGGGCCGGTGAGCCATCGGCTGCCTCTGATTGCTCTGGTTGCTTTGATTGCGAGGCACCATTGTTCGTTTCCCTTTGACCGTTCTCAATATCAACTGCAAGAGCGCGGGCGATGCCAAAATCTGAAAGCGCGGCATTGCCATCGTCATCCAGCAGGATGTTGGCAGGCTTCACATCGCAATGTACAAACCCTCGCGAATGAGCATAATCCAGCGCCGAGGCAATCTGCTCAAGGTATCGCTCTGCTTCACGCAATGAGAGGCAGCCATGCTTGTTGACATACTCGCTCAGGGTGCCTCCTGCCATATAAGGCATGACAATGTATGGAAGCCCATCTTGCGTACCATAGGCATAGATAGGAAGAATTTGCGGGTGATGAAGTTTGCTGGCTGCTTCTGCTTCATGCAGAAAGCGCCGGTAAAACTCCCTCTGCATCTGGATATTCATGGTAGGGCGTGGGAGGAAAATTTTTACTGCCACCTTTTGCTCAGATCCCTGCCGTTGAGCCAGGAATACCGCGCTGGATCCCCCGTAACCCAGCAATTGCTCCAGGATGCACGAATCTATCACCTTCCCTATGAGCTGCTGCCCCCTGGTGGTAGACATCCTACAAATCCTCTCCATGCCTTCTATCTGAAGAAAGGCAAGCGCTGAAAAGGAAACTGCCTGGCATCCGTGATTTGCAGTAACGCGGGAAACACTACTATTATTCTAACAAGAATAATAGATCAGTGTCAATCTTCATCTTTTCCTTTGTTACAGGCATGTATCTCGATCAAATTTTGGCAGCCTTTATCCTTGCCTTTTTGGCTCTGTTCTTCTCAAGAACTATAGGGTACACTACTTCTATAGAGGAAACGATTATGCAAAGGAGAAAGAGACGATGACAGAACATAGTACCGCGTTGTATCGTTCTATTCACGCGCAGCCGGCAGCCGTTCGCCAGCTTTTGACAGACTGGAACGGCCCAGCGCAAGCTGCGGAGAAGCTGGCCCATGC
Organism: Chloroflexota bacterium; assembly: GCA_902812455.1. Next base: position 27,909 of record CADDZH010000046.1, read on the forward strand.
GCGGCGTGTACTGCTGGCGGGAATAGGGACCAGCTTTCATGCGGCAATCGTGGGTGAGTACTTGCTGCGCATGGCGGGAGCAGACGCCTGGGCGGTGCGTTCGTTTGAGTTTGTCCACTACCCGCGACCATTACATCCAGATGATGCCGTGATTATCATCAGCCATCGTGGCAGCAAGCTGCATGGCACACGGGCAGTGCAACATGCCACGGATGCAAAAGTGCTTACCATCGGCATTACCGGCAAGAACTCGAAGATGGAGGGACCGGATATTATGATTGAGACGGTCGAGCAAGATCCTTCCTCTACTCATTCCATCAGCTATACCGGAACCTTAACGAGGTTGGGCCAGATTGCCTCCCTGCTAGCAGAGCAGCTTGGCCATGCTGAGGCCGAGGCACTGAAACAAGGCTTAGCAAAAATCCCATTCTTGATGGAAAACATCCTGGCGCGGGAAGACGCTGTGCGGGAGGTAGCCCGGGAAGCCGCAGCACAGCAGAGGCGCATCTACTTTATAGGCGCGGGACCCAATGCCGCCACTGCCCCGGAGGGAGCGCTGAAGGCCAAAGAAGCGTCCTATGTCACGGCTGAAGGGTTTGAATTGGAGCAGGCTATCCATGGGCCACAGGTAGCCTTCGAGGCCGCCGATCTGATCGTTCCCATCAGCGTCAAGGGTCATGCCCAGGAGCGTATGGCCGACTTCCTTCTCGCGATGAGCGAGATCAATCCCCGGCTCTGGCTCATTGGTGATGCTCCCAGCGCTGAAACTGCTGCTCTCTTCAATCGTTCTGGCTGGTCGCGTTTCCCTATCACCGGAGGTTCCGGCCTTCCTGAAGAGCTGACTCCCTTGCTAGCAGCTTTGCCCGTGCAGCTCCTCGCTGAATTTCTCGCGGCTGCCCGCGGCACTAACGCTGATAGCTTCCGGGCCGATCAAGAAGTGTACAAACTGGCCAACGCCCGCTTTCGCTTATAGCCCCTTAAAAAACTTGCTAGACAAAGGTACAACGAACTGCAAGGATAAACGTATATATATTAAACAGGCGAACGCAAGATCGGCGCTTTCGCTTAATGGTGCATTCGTTCAATCGTAGGGGCCGATTTATCGCGCCCACCGCCGATTCATCGGCTTTCGTCGACATCAACGTATGTTCCGAATGCACAACTTAGAACACGAGTGTATGAGCGTTGATAAAGACATCTCAAATAAGGAGCAGCATGACATGGCAGAAGACTTCGGTATTCCCCAGCTTGTCGAATACCTGACCCGCATGGGGTTGCGCCTGGCTAATGTGGACCTGGAGCAGGAAATCATTGAACTCGCTTTTCATGGCAATCATGGACAGTGGCGTATGATCGTGGGTATTCAACAAAGCGGGGAAGTACGGAAGCTCATGCTAATTGTCCCGCATATCGGCGCTATTACAAAAAAGAAACGGCTGGAGTGCCTTGAAGCCCTGATGGCCGTGAATTACCGCATCGCGATGGGCAAATTCGGCTTAGATTTAGAGGACGGAGAAGTACGGCTGGAAGAGGCAATTCCACTGGCTCGCGATGCGATTACCTTCGAGCAGTTTCAGCTAGCCCTGGGCGCCATCATGCAAACAGTAGCCATGTACCATAGCCTGCTCCCCCGCATCATGTACGGAAATCTTTCTGTCGAGGAAGCCCTCGATGCCTGCGAGCAAGAGTTCCTCGAAGAAATGGAGCCACTTGAAGAGGAAGGTGCCTTCGCTGGCGATGAGCCGGAAGAGCAGGAATCGCCAGCAGAACTGAACGTCAGCGACGTGCTGGCCGAGATTAGCCGCTTGCTCGAGCAAAAAAACGAAGAGTAGGGGCCGATTTATCGTGCCCACCGCCGATTTATCGGCTCAAAGGCAATCCCTCGTCATCCTCCAACTTATTTGGTAAGGTTCATTATCGTGCCCAGTGCCGATTGATCGGCCCAAAGGCAATCCATCATACCCCCGATGAATTTGTTAACATTCATTATCGCGCCCATTGCCGATTCATCGCGCCCCTATTATTTCTGCTCAAAGAGGATGTTTGCTCCCACTATGGTGGCCATTTTGGCGTGCTCGCAGGTGAATATCCTGAGGATGCTCTTCTTGCTCTTCGTCGCTCTCGCCTGGCAGCGGTAATGGTTCTTCTGATGGAACGTCTCTGCGCCTGGGATCCAGCCTGATCCAGGTATTTTTCGCTTGCATATCGGTATAGCGGATAAGCCGCGAGCGCAACTCTAACGCTGCCCAGATGATGATGATAACAGCGACGATAAAGCCGATATATGTCAGAATCGTTGGATCCATACGTCCCTTTCACCTGCTATGATCATAGAAGCTTTATTAGTGTCCTCATTGTACTGTTTTCGTGAGGAAGACGTCAAGATAGCATCGCATGGTTCATACCGGAAAGCTGGCAGGCCGCCCCGAGCGGTCGGGAGAGGGAGAGGGGGAGAGCACCCGACCGCTGAGTAGAGGGCGTGTGGAGGGAGAGCGGGGAGATGGGAGAGCATATTTAGTTTTGAACATTTGTACTAAAAGAATGATACCACGAACCGAAGAGAATGTCAAGAGGTTCTTGCGCATCGCAGCCAAATTTATGGTATACTTTATACAGAACGGCAACGTATACTTCCAATGTTTATCCACTTAAGCCGGTAAACGGGGCAATGAGGCTTCCGGGCGATGAGGCGCGTCCTTGTAGTGCCGTATCATCGTGGCAGAGCAAAGGCTCCATTGCTACGAATTGACTACAGGCTGGTACAGTTTTCCCCTTTTTACACTGTTGAGAGGTTGTATTCTAGCAAATGGTTCCGTTTACCAGAGAGGCTCACGCAAACCAGGAGGATACTATGCCACAGAACGAATTTCGCCAACCCGTCTCTGTTGACGCTGCTCCCAAAGGCAGCCGTTGTGAATGGTGCGGCGAACCTGCCGAGCGCCAGCTCACCGCTATCGGAGGACATTATCACAACGAGAGTGGCCTTTTCTGCCGCTCCTGCGGTGAAAAATTCACCCAGGCCATCATCAATTCGTTGAGCGCCAAAACCGCTTACGAGCACTAATAATGCTCCAGGCATGTCATGTTGAGCGAAGCGAAACATCCGCTGCCGATCGACCGAGATCCGCAGGCTGCGCTCAGGATGACAAACCATGACCGTTTTCGTTTGTTAAACTTCATCATCGGCGCTGGGCGCGATAAATCGGCCCCTACTAGTCCGTCAAGCTTGATGTGACCGATACCATGTCGTGGCCTCCCTTGTGGGGGCCAGGCTTTCACCCATCAATTGAAGTTTGACAGACTACTACAGGCGTGGCCAGATCACCTTATTAATCTGCAAAAAATAAATAATAAGGGCAGCCGCGAGGGCTGCCCTGGAATTGCTTGCTATGCACTACGCATAGCGTTCTATATATTTACTGATATCAAACTCCCTGGCTTGCTTCGTCAGCTCACGAGCCGCCTCGTCCATCGTTGGTCGCTCTTCCTGGTAAAAGACACCCATATACTGCTTCTCAGTATCCAGGGCCAGCTCCAACGCCTTGAATTTATTGTGCGGATCGTGCTCTGCAGGAATGGGGGTCACGGCTGCATCCCAGGCATCAAACGTGTTGTAGAACGTCGGGCAGGGACTGAGCGCGTGGATGAAGGCGAAGCCCTTGTGCGTCATGCCCTGTTCGATCAGTGCTGCCAGTTCCTTTGGCTTGGCCGAATACCCCCGCGCCACAAAGCTCACATTCAGTGAGAGCGCGGTCGCCACCGGATTGAACTGAGAAGCCAGCAGGCCATAGGGCGTTGACTTGGTCACGTGCCCATGCGGTGACGTGGGCGAAGTCTGCCCCTTTGTCAGGCCGTAGATCTCGTTATCCATGACCACCACGGTAATATCGATATTTCTGAGCGCCGCGTGTACGAAATGCCCGATACCGATGCTGAACATATCGCCATCGCCCCCCACCGCTACCACGGTCAGGTCGGGGCGGGCCATCTTCAGTCCCTGGGCCATCGGTAAGGCTCGCCCATGCAGGCTATGGATACCGAACGTCTTGAGGAAGTGCGGGAACCGGCTGGAACAACCAATACCCGAAATCACCACCGTCTCATCCGGCGGCAGCTTCAGTTCGGATAGACCACGGAAGGTGGCATTCAGTACACCGAAGTCACCACAACCCGGGCACCACGTAGGCTTCACTTCACTCTTATAATCTTTTGGCGAAAGCGTAACAACTGACTGTGCCACGATTAACTTACCTCCTCAATCGCCCGCAGGATTTCACCGGCGGTGAACGGAATTCCTCCAAATTTATGGACACGAATGGCCTGTAGACCATATTTTGCACCAAGTAAATTCGCCAACTGGCCAGAGTAATTGCTCTCCGGCACTATCACCTTCTCCACAGAAGCGATGAACTCTCGCATGGCCCGATCAGGTAACGGCGAGAGAATCCTGGGATGCAACGATGCTACCTTATAACCCCTTGCTCTCGCGCGATCAACCGCTTCCTGGATCGCTCCTTCTGTCGAACCCCAGCCGATGATGCCAATGGTCGCATCAGCATCTCCATAGCGCTCCGGCTGCGGCAATTCTTCTGCTGCCGTGGCCAGCTTGCGGAAGCGCTTCTCCATCATCGCTGTGTGATCCTCTGGCTCGTAGTCTGGATGCCCGTGCTCGTCATGCTCCAGTCCTGTCGCCACGTAAGTCGCTACACCCGGGCCAGGAGTCGTGATCGGCGAAATGCCGCTGGCCGTATACGCATAGCGAGCGTAGCTATGCACCAGCTCCTTCGCTGCTTCAGCATGATCATTGCTATGCCCATTCGATGAAGCCCCGTTAGCCCCGCTAGCTCCATTTGTGCTAAATTCAAGGCGTCCCTGAATCTCCATCGGCTTGAATGCGCTGCGATCAACGCTCTCTACGCGAGATGCCAGCGACTGGTCGGTCAAGAATACCACCGGCATCTGGTAGCGATCTGCCATGTTGAAGGCCGTGATCATCAGCGAATAGCAATCTTCGACATTGGCGGGCGCAACAATCATGCGCGGCGAATCGCCATGACCGGCATAGAGCGCGAAACTCAGATCAGCCTGCTCCATTTTTGTCGGCATACCCGTGCTGGGGCCCGCGCGCTGCGAGTCCACGATTACCACGGGGATCTCGGTCATAGAAGCATAACCCAGCAGCTCGGCCATGAGCGAGAAGCCGGGGCCGGAGGTTGCCGTCATAGCGCGCATCCCACCAAATGATGCTCCCACAACTGAGGCCAGCGCGGCCATCTCATCTTCGGCCTGCAAGAACGTGCCACCCACCAGCGGCAGCTCTTTGGCCATTCCCTCCATGATATCACTGGCAGGCGTAATCGGGTAGCCTGCGAAGAAACGGCACTGTGCCGCTAAGGCTCCGGCTACCAGCGCCTGGTTCCCATTGAGTACAACACGCTCTGCTTTCTCAACAGGGCCTAGCCGGTAAGGATCGTGTTTAGATAATTGCTCACTGGCGTAATTCCTGGCGATCTCCAGGGCCAGCTTATTCTTCTCCATCAAAATGGGGTTGGCCTTGCGTGACTTGGAAAGCTTCGATTCCACAATCTCGAGGATCGCTTCCAGTGGAGGCCCGAACAGGCCCGAAATGGCTCCCAGCATAACCATGTTCTTCGTCTGGAAGAGCTGGACTTGTTTGCGGGCAATCTCATTGAATGGAATGGCATAGGTGATGAATTCATCGGTTTCCGGTGTAAAATCTGAAGGATCGTAGATCAGTACCCCGCCTTGCCGCAGATCCTTGACATTACGGTCATAGGCTTCTTTGTTCAGGCAGATCAACACATCCGCGTAATCGCCCATCGACTTGACCGGCTGATCACTGATGCGCACCTGGAACAAACAGGGGCCACCGAGGATTTCGGCGGGGAATGTGCGGAAGGTATAGACGTGATATCCCCAGCGCGCAGATGCCTGCGCCAGGATATCACCACCGGAAATCGTTCCTTCCCCCGACTCGCCGCCAATACGTATCGTTACTTCATTCGACATTGAATGCGCCTCCCTAGACTGGGAAAATTGTTAACCGCGCCACATGATCAACGTATGGCGCGGCCTGTATTAGTGTGTAAATCTTCTCGCCTCGCCTGTTCCAACACGGAACATAACCGTATATTTATCATATACTTTTGACTGGTGTAATTATAGCACACCTGGATGGATATGGTATATGCAATAACGCACTTTTCCCCCTTCCCACCGGATCCGGGATATGCTATAATAGGTTCCGCTGGGGTCCATAGCTCAGCGGTAGAGCAGCGGGCTCATAACCTGTTGGTCGAAGGTTCGAATCCTTCTGGGCCCATTTATAGTTTATAGTCCGGCTTTACTGATTTCCCCGCTAATTCTAGGTGCATTGCGCACATGGCTACTCAGTGTCGCAAAGAGAGCCATCACCAAAAGTACTCCCGCCCCGGCCAGGACCGTTCCGCTGGTTCCAATACTTTGAATGAGTACCCCGGTTGCCGCCAATCCGATGGGCTGGCTTGCGAAGGAAATCAAGCGAACGGCGCTGTTGACACGCCCCTGGAATGCATCAGGAACAAGAGCTAAACGGTAACTGGCATTCACCACGTTGTAAATGGGCCCGAGGAAGAAAAGAATACCTGCCAGGATTCCCAGAGCCACAATGTTAGACGCCACAGCGTACAAAGGCCAGAGAAGCGCGAGTACCCATGCATTCCCAATAATCGCCTGGCCAAAGCTGAGGTGCCTTTGCAAGACAGGTGCCACGAAGGAACCAAGGATACTTCCAATGCCGCCGCCAGCAAAGATGAGACCAATCATGAAAGGCGATGCGTGCAGGTGCTGTGCCAGGACAATCACCAGCAGCGAGCTCCCACCTACAACAACGAGATTGATGCCGCAAGAGAGCACTGCCATGACACGAAGAAGCGGCTCGCGCCAGAACCATACCAGCCCATCGATCACCTCTCGATACAACCGGCGAGGCACGGCCGTTCGCTCCTGCTGGAAATTGCTTCTGATCCAGAACAATGAGAGCACCGAGGCCAGGTAAGAAATGGCATCAGCCAGGAAAGGGAGCAGCAGGCTCACGCCGTAAAGAAATCCGCCAAGTGTTGGGCCGAGAAGTGAAGTGATTCCTTGTGTGGCCTGATTCTGAGCGACGGCAGCGGGCAGTTGGTCGCGCTCGACTACATTGGGCAGACAGGAGGTTTCTGCGATATCGAAGAAGACAAAAAGAGTTCCTTCCACCAGGGAGACCAGGTAGATTTGCACAATCGAAAGCTTGCCAAGAGCAAAGGCGAAGGGAATGCTCGCGAGGCTGAGAGCACGTACCGCATCGCAGAAGATCATCAGGCGTTTGCGGTCCCACCGGTCAACTAGCGCTCCCGCCGGCAGGCTGAAGAGGAGATAGGGAAAGGTACGCAGCGCGCCTACAAAACCAGCCTGGGCCGCTGAATGTGTCAGGAATAACACCAGCAAGGGAAAGGCGAGCTGGGAGACCTGTGTGCCGGTGGAGGAAATGACCTGTCCACCCCATAAGAGCAAATAGTTTTTATTGCGCCATAAAGATGTCGGTCGCCGTTGCGTTGTCTGCATTGCTTCTATCGTGCCCCTTCCCCGTTAGTGCATCCGGTGCAAGGGCCAGACCAGGACCTCTTGCAACTTTGAATAGTGCAAGAGAGGAGGCACATCTGGCAAGGAGATGTCCTGTGCCAGCGCCATTGTATTGCGGAGCGTTCTCAGTTCCGCAGGCTGGAGCGGCCATGGCCGGTGGTGAATATCAGCGCGATAGACATGATGCCGCTCCACAACTGTATAAAGGCAGTAGCGTTCAACGAGCCAGTGTTCCAGTGACCCTCGCTGCGCATGGCTCACCGGCCCTACCGGCCGATAAACTCCTTCAAATCTTGCCGGGACTGCTCCCGGATGCATCCGGTTGCTGTAATAGTACACGCCGCTTGCTCCTGAAGAGCAGTGCATGACCGCATAATAATAGGGCAGGTGATAGAGGAGCCGCGCAAGCATGACGGCAAGAGGACTGCCTGCGTCCAGGCTGAAGAAGTAGACGCCAGGGATGCCATCCACTGTCACGTAGGTGCGCACATTCAACTCAGGAAACTCGGACACGACGGGGATGGAAGTAACATAGCGAGGGCTGGCGTCGGTAACGTAAAAAGGGACAATGCCGATCCAGGCCTGTCCTTCGAATGTGTCCAGGGGCAGAATAGATGGCACAAGCGGCCGCAGCGCATTGGGCGTGACGGGCCAGTGCGCAAAAAGCAACTCGTGCCAGGCTTGCGTCATAATCCATGGCCCTCGTGGCAGCGGGTAGGGGCGATGATCTACAGTCCTTAAAATGGCCTCAGTATCCATATTGTGACCGGAGGTATCAATGGGGCCCCGGAATTTCGGGGGCAGGTGGCCCGCTCCACCGGTGGGAGCTAACGCGATTGCACTGGTGGTCTTGACTATGACCGGCTTCCAACATGCATATACCATCGCCCCCTTCTTGCTGGCAGATTGGGCAAGACGCGCCGCACTGCGCGGCACTCTGGGAAACGACTTTGTGAACAATATGTTTCTGCTGAGCGAAGCCAATCTCGCGCTGCTTCGTTTGGGTCTGTGCCTGAGGTACAAGGGTATGCGTTGCCATAGAACACCTCTCTCGTTGAGCTGAAGTTTCATCAGAGGAACTCTTACCTGGTTTGGGAGTTCTTCTGCCAATCCCATGCCCTGGGGTAATCAGTTCAAATGCCTCTCCCAAATGAAAAAGGAACTATAACAATTCTACCCGCATTTTCATCTGAATTACAAGAAGCGAACACACCGGACTACAACAGCACCTTTCCTTTCACCCCTTGCTTGCTCTTGCTGCATATGGTATACTGAACATAGCAAACACCGCTCGTTTGCTACTGATCGTCCTGTAGCCACGTTTCGTAGTCCAGCCCTGTACCTCAGTCTCTTGACCCGTGTTCACACATAATCTCGCAGCAGAAAGGTTCACCCCATGTCCCAATCGACGCTGTCCCCCTTTGAGGATGCTCTCGACCAGACCCTCTCCTCCTACTCCCTCACGGATGTGCAGCCTCGACCCCTCGAGTGGCTCTGGCCAGACCGCATCCCCCTGGCTCATCTGACCGTCCTCTATGGCCCCTCCGGCTCCGGTCTCTCCCTGCTCTCCCTGCACCTGGCCGCCCTCGTCACCTCCGGTCGCCCCTGGCCCGATGGCTCCCCCTGCTCCCAGGGCCATGTCGTCCTCGTCGCTCCTTCCGACTCCCCCGCTCACACCATCCGACCGCGCTTCGATGCCGCTGGCGGCGACGCCTCCCGCGTCAGCCTGCTCAACGCTATCCCCCTCTCGCCTCCGTCGGCTCCCTCTTCTCCCAAACATACAGGCGCTGCCTCCGCTTCCGCTGCTGAGACCCCCACCACACTGAGCCATCGTCCCTTCTCCCTGGCCAGCGACCTGCCCCTGCTCGAAGCCGTCATCCATCGCTCCCACGCGCACCTGGTCATCCTCGACACCCCCGAACTGGCTCGCGACGCCCTCTTTCGTCGCCTGGTGCCTCAGCTTACCTTGCTGGCTCAAGAGACCAACTGCGCCATCGTCCTCATCCGTCCCCTGACCCGCTCGCTGCCCAAAACCCTGGACCCGGCTCGCCTGCAGAACCTGCCTGGCCTGCCCTCGGTCCATAGCGCGCTCTTGCTCGCCCCAGACCCTGAAGCTG
>CADDZH010000047.1 GCA_902812455.1 Chloroflexota bacterium
CCATCACCATCTTGCACAGCCTGGCAGAGGCGAAGCGCGAAGAATTCGTGAGCGATTATCACATTTATGGCCTGGCGGAGCGCTACCTGCAACTGGCCATCGAGGCCTGCCTGCAAATCTGTGGCATGCTGGTCGCTTCCTTCGGATTGCGCCGCCCCGAAGGCTACCACGAACTGCTGAGCATTGTGGCGGGTCAGAAGATCATCCCACAGCCGCTGGCATACCGCTTAGAGATCCTCACCAACCTGCGCGACTCGCTGGTACGCGAACCCGGAACGCTCAACCGCGATGTGCTCTACGACCACATCCAGCAACGCCTCGATGATCTGAAGGCGTTTGCTGATGCTATCGAAAATAAGGTCTGACAGACGTCTGATTCCTCCCGCTGTTATCTGGCGTTAGACCTTTCCTGAGCTTGTATTTTCATTAAGAACTTATCCGAAAACCTGGCCTCCACGAGGGAGGCCACCCTAGTAGCATAAGGTGCCAAACATGTCACCCTGAGCGAAGCGAAGGGTCTGATGCCGATCGCCAGAGATGCTTCCCCTTCGCGGAGTTTACCCTGAGCGAAGCGAATGGGCTCAGGGCTTCGGCTCACGCGCTCAGGGCGACATGCTCTCAGATCACAATAATTTTTCCCTTTATCCTTTGCTTTCCTCCTTTCCCTCTGCCAATTTTCCTTCATATCCCCTCTTCTCATAGGCGGAAATCCCTCCTGAAAAGTGGGTACTTTTACCTCTTCTTTTCTGTACAACCCCCTTGTACTATTCCCACAGTAGAAAAAAAGTTCTAGGAAAGAGATATCCCAGGCAATTGAATAGCCAGGGATATCCCTCATCAAGGCCTCGCTGGGCAGCGGCGGCGATCCGGCAGTGGCGTAGAAGGGGGTGAGCACATGAGTTGAGCATGTGAAGTTGAATAGAAGTTTCGGAGCGATCTCATGTTGATGAAACAACACACGATGGACACAGGTATGTTATACTACGAAGGGAACAAGCCATGCGAGCGCGCACAAACACTTTCGCACGCGTTGTAAGCTGTCTTTGTAGCGCGGTTCTTTGTATTGCGTTTACTTTAGGTGTGTTCATGGTCAAGCCGGCACAGGCTCATATGCGATATGGTGATACCTCGAACTGTTTCGGGGGTTGCGCGTTGGACTGGTTGGAACGGTACCACGCAAGGCGTGAAGGTCGTGACAGTTGTGAGTAATCCGGCACTTCGCACATCTCCGGCAGAGTGGTCCAGGTTTGCGCAGGTCAATAATGGAAGCCAGGATCTCATCGACGCCGGGTTTGAGAAAATTACGAAGGGCATGGGAGGCTTTTGCACAGGTGGAGGTGGCCTCTTCGCCTTTGCCTGGTTTAATGCTGCTGGTTCTGGGGCTCCAAGGTGTATTCCGGTGAACAGTGACAACATCAACCAGAATGCGACCATTGAGATCAACCCGTACTACAGCAACGGCGGCGGGATGCTCGTCAACATCTATATGTACGATGGGCAAAAGCTCACCTACTACATTGATAATGGTTGGGGGCTCGGGCAGTCCTTTGGGCAAATAAAATACCAGGAGCAAATCTTTGATTACGTCACTGGTCATGAAGTCTGGGGATCAGCCTGGGAAGAGAGTTCGTACATGGAAAACAATACCTGGTATTACCAACATCGCGGTGCTGACTTCCTCACGTACCAACTTCCGCCCCAAATGTACTGGTACATTGAGCCGGCCAATGGCAACGCCGGAGGAGAGTTGCACACCTGCGTCTATGATAGTAATGTGAATGATTGCGTGCTCGGAGCGACTCCTGTGCGATAGGCCGAGCCGAGCCGCCGGGAAAGGATGGAGCCCATGAGAAAGTTTAGACTCACGCTAAGAAGGCGGCGTGACGAACCGCCGCCACTTGCGTCTACAGTTTGTGATGATCCTACGCTCCTCGCGTTTACGGATTGTGATGAACAGCACCTCTCGCTTTCCATCACGGCCCTGCTCAAGACCCCACAGTACACTCCGTTCACAACCGTGGTCGAGATAGTGGAGATAGAAGATCAGCCCATGCCAGGGGTCGTGAAGTTTTCGCTGCCTGGCTAAGAACTGATCCAAAAAACCTGGCCCCCACAAGGGAGGACACTACATCTTGCGGCTTCGAACGAGGTGAAATGTAGTGATTCCCCTTGTGGGAATCGGGCTTCGATCCAGTTTTCGGATAAACTCTAGATAAACTTTAAAGGAGCTACATCTATGGGAACATCACACACCAATGCGCCATCGGAGGTTCAGCTTGTCTATCGCATAGAACTGAGAGAGGACGGCAATGAGCAGGAGCTTGCGATCACGGCTGCTCCCTCGCTTGATTATATTGCCGATTGCCTTCGCTGGGTGCTCGAAAGCGGCAATTACCGGCCAGGTGAGACGTTCATCGTGATCAGAGAAGTGCCGAAATGGTGGCAAGTAGCAGAGCAATGGGCCGTTGCCGCCCATGATCGTACCTGAACAGGCAAATTGCAACGATACTGAAAGCGGTAGATGCAACTATCCAACAAATCCGCCACAGATGTACTGGCAATCCTTGCCGCAGGATAATGGCGCTGGTGGCGTTTTGATGAGTTGTGTCTATGACCCAGCGGAAAACCCTGAGAATATCTGCATGCTAAACCAGTGAACATCGTTATTGACGTTTGGACAATAAAGTGCACATCATGCGAGTGGGCCGTCTGCTGGTTCGGCCAGCCGTTTGACCCACTCGTAAGCTGCCCGTACCATCCGTGCGCCCAGAAGTTTGAGTACCCGATGCAGGCAAGACACGCCGGATACGCATGGTACAGTCAAAGACATATCCAGTATGTCGGCCAACACCTGGAAGCTTACGGCGGAAAAAGACTGTGATGGGAGATGGTATTAAAGTCCTTATATCTCCTCGCCGCTGGCCGCTTTTAGCGCGTTGGCCTGCTCCCGGGCAGCGGCTGCCTCGTCTGGTTCTCCTTTGTCCTCGTAGATCTGTGCCAGCGTTTCGTAGGCAACGATCAGGGACGGGTCGAGTGCGATAGCCTGTTGCGCGGCTTCAATGGCCTCGTCGTATCGCCTCACCTCACGGAGCGTATCGGCCAGGTCGTTGTAGTAATCGGCATTGAGCGGGTCGCTGTCGATGGCATTCTGGTAGTTTTCGATGGCCTCATCATACTGGCCAAGGGCGTCCTGGGCAGTAGCAAGCTGATAATAGCCTTCGGGGTCGCCCTCAAACTTTTCCAGCAATGTTCTGCTGGTAGCCATGGCTTCATCATAGCGCCCAAGCGAATTATAGGTATCGGCAAGGCCGGCGTAGGCAGCGGCCAGGTCATCGGCCTGCAAATCTTCGCTGCGATCGATGAGACTCTGGTACATGGCCGCAGCATCTTCGTAGCGGTCCGTTTCCAGGTATGTCTCGGCCAAACTGAAGCGGGCAGTGACGCGGGTTGGATCAATTTGCAGCGCGCGCTTATAGGCATCGATGGCCTCGTCATTCCTGCCCTGCAGCGCCCGCCAGGTTCCCAGGTGCTCCCAGGCCTCGGCATCATCGGGCGCCATAGCCACAATGCGAGCATAGGTATCCACCGCCTGGTCGCGCTCTCCCATCTGCTCATAGACAGCCGCGAGCATGTCATAGCCGGTGCGGCTATCCGGATCAAGAGAGAGCATCTGGTTGGCGGCAGAAAGCGCGTCATCATAGCGATGCATATCGAGATAAATGCTGGCAAGTTCGGCATAGCGGCTTGCATCGCGAGGATCATCGTCTATCCTGCGCTCTTGCTCCATGAGACGGCGCCATTGATCGTTGACACGCTCGCGCACGTCGCGCAGGTTATCAGCAGCAAGCGTATTATCGGGATTGAGGTAAATTGCGTGGCGGTATGCCTGGATGGCATCCTCGTAGAGATTCTGCAAGCGATAGGCATCGCCCAATCCAAGGTAGAGATCATCATTCTCGGGGTCCAGTTCGAGGGCCAACTGCAAAATCTCCACCGCTTCCTCATATAAGCCCAGCTCAGTATAGAGGTTGCCAAGATTGCTATAGGCCTCGATCAATTGGGGGTCCAGGTCAATGGCTCGCCGGTAGCCGGCGACGGCGAGCTCAGACTCGCCAAGATATTGCTGGGCTAAGGCGAGGTTATAGCGGCTCCTGGCATTTTCGGGGTTGATGGCGACGGCGTGTTCAAATGCCTCGGCGGCTGCCTCGTAGTCTCCTTGTTGGGCAGCCGCATTGCCCTTATCTGTCCATGCTTGTTCCTCATCTGCTCCAGATGAAGCCTGCCCGTTATGACTGTTGCTCATATCTGTATCCATAAATAAACCTACTCTCCTCTATGTGCTGTTCTATATTAACCTATGGTTGCACCACATCAGCGAAGGACGAGGGCAAGCGCAAGGCCCCCACACCCCGCCCTGCCGCTCCTTGCCCCTACAGGAACGATCCGCTTCCCAGGCGGATCCCAAAAAACTTGCCTATTCTCCCTCCCGGGTGGGAACCAGCCGCAGCAGCCGTGCCAGCCAGCCCAGAGGCTGTAAGGGTGATGGCGCATATACTCCGTTGGAGCTGGTCATGCTATTGCTGTTGCCGTTTGTCCCGGGAGCATGCATATCTCTGCTTTGTTTTGGCAGAGGAGCCGTCGGCTGGCGAGACTCCTCATCACCCTCAGCAACCTCCTCTGGCTCGTCATACATCGAGTCTTGCGGAGATGTTGCCCATTCTCCCTGCCGTTCCAGTGTTTCCTCGCTGCTCACGGGCGTGTGCGGGTTCGGCAAATCGGCGGGTGACAGATTGCCGGTAAGAATGGGAGGTTGTTGCAGTATTTGATCGCGGCGCATTGGCTGCGTTTCCTGCTTTTCCAGGGCCAGGCGATTATCGACTTCGCTAAGCAAGCGCGCGATCTCTGGCCTCAAGGCGAGATTACTATCCGGTATGCGTGACCATTGTGCTAGAGCAGCCGGGTAGTAGCCTGCCCGGTAACAGTAAAGGCCAAGCAAAGCGCGTGCATCAAAGATATTCATACGGTGCCAGAGCGCCGCCTCCTCGGCTGGAGTCTCTATCACATTTTCACTGGCTTCGATGATCTCTACCAGGTGATACAGTCGTATCCCCATAATCTCATATGGGTAGCCGTAGTAGAGTGCTAGCCTGCGCCGTCGTGGCCGTTCAGCCGGATGTTTGCCCACAAAATATTTGCGTGTCCATGAGCCGCTTGACCAGATGAGCCACGCCAGGATGAGTGCCAGGATACGGCCAAGGTAGCGTTCCCAGGTCTGTGGCGCTGTCCCAACCATCACTCCCAGCAGGGCAAAACCCGCTCCCAGCGCCCATGCTCCATAAACCAGGCGGCGCCGGTCCCAGCCCAGCAGGTCAAAATGATGATGCAGCGGCGTCGCCAGGAACGGCAGTGGAAACTCTGTATGTGGCACAAACTGCCCCATGCTGGCAAAACGCAGCAATTGGAGGTGTCGCCGGAAGAAAAAGCGCGCCATGATTTTGGCCGAGATCAGCGCAGAGAGGCCTTCCAGCACGAACGCGCCGCCTATCAGCAGGAGGGAGATTTCCTGGCGCGAGAAGATGGCGATCATTGCCAGCACACCGCCCAGGCCTAGCGCTCCACTATCACCCATGTAAATTTTTGCTCGCCGCTTCGCCGTCCCGCGCCGTGCCGCCCATGACGATGGCCAGTTCAAAGGCAGAAAGCCCAGCACGCTACCGGCACACAACAGCGATAGCACCTCCTGAACCAGACCCTCCGGCTTATTTAAGCTGCCGGTAATAATGATGCCAAAGGCCAGCGCCGCGCAGAATACCAGTCCTCCTGCCAGCCCATCTAATCCATCGCTAAAATCAACAGAGAGCGAGGTAACGCTACCAATAATACCCGTGACCAGCATCAGCAAGATCAGCCAGGCAAAGTAAGCAATCTGCCCCAGATGCGGGATCACCGGGCAAGAGGGATCGGTGCCGTGAGCAACCGGGCAGATCAAGGAGCCAATAATCGGGAAGTCTATATATGGGGAGTAGGACTGCCTTCCACTGGGCAGCAGGAAAAAGTAGAACACGGCGGCAGCCATTGAGATAACAAGCACACCGGTAAATTTTGCGCGTTGCGAGAGACCCTCTTTGCTGAAGACTTTGTTCCAGTCATCGATAAAGCCGAGCAACATAAAAGCGGCAGTAGCTGCAAGACCGATCAATAGCAGCGTCCATTGATCAGTAGAGAAATGCAGAACGTACCCGGCGCCGATACCTACAACCTCGAGCACTAGAATAAGGGCCGGGCCACCGACCAGGGGCAACTCTATCGTTTTAATTTCTCGTCCGCTTGCTGGAAGGTCGGAGCGATGAGGCCCAGGCTTGTATTCGCCGCTCCGGAACCTCGGAAACAGAACCCCAGCCAGGCTACAGAGCACCAGGCTGAGCGTCGTGCAAACAAAAAAGATGAGCAATAACCACAGTGGAACCATATATATATACTCCCCAAACGGACGCTTATATGTTGAAACGTAAGCTAAGTTATCACAGTAACGTAACTGAAACGAATGCTTTTTTTCACTTGCTTCTCAGTAATTGTAATACTTCACGCGCTACCCGGCGGTCATCCCAGGGTATTTTTTCCCTTCCTATAATAATACTCTGTTCGTGTCCCTTCCCTGCAAGCAGCACCGTATCCCCTGGCTGCGCGCGTGCAAATGCCTCGGCAATGGCTTGCCTGCGATCGGCAATGCACAGAAAATCCCTCCCCTGGCGTTTTCCCGCTGCTTCTGCCCCCTGAGCGATCTCCTGTAAGATGCGTTCGCGATCCTCTTCTCGAGGGTCCTCATCTGTAATAACGAAAAAATTGGTCATTTGTGCTGCAATCCGTCCCATAATAGGACGTTTCTGCACATCTCGCTCACCCGCTGAACCAAAAACAACCATCAACTTTCCCTGTGTAAGCGGCCGCAGCGACTCCAGCACTTTTTCCAGGCTATCTGGGGTATGCGCGTAATCCACGATCACTGTAAAGGGCTGACCCTCCTGGATGCTTTCCATGCGACCTGTCACACCCCTGACTTTCGCTAACCCGCTCCTGATAGCGGCCGGCTGCATGCCGAGCGCAAACGTCGCCGCGATGGCTGCCAGGCAATTTGTGACGTTAAAGCCTCCCACCAGCCGCGTCTCAATCGTTATCTCTCCTGTAGGCAGGATCGCTCGGAAGCGTGTGCTATCAGCATGAAGCTCCACATCGATGGCCCGCACGGCTGCCCGCTCATCGAGACCATAGTCAAGGATGGGAACCCGGCAATAGGGCCTCAGCACTTCGTAGCTCACATCGTCTCGATTGAGAATGGCCCTGGGGTGTATACCCAATCCCTTGTCTCTCGATGGATCGAGCATTTCAAAGAGACGGGCCTTGGCCCTGCGATAGTTCTCGATGGTCTTGTGAAAATCCAGGTGCTCATGCGTGATGTTCGTCACGACCCCTATATCAAAATCGCAGCCCCGCACGCGCTGCAGCTCCAATCCATGCGATGTTGCCTCAATCACCACATGAGTCGCGCCTTCATCCAGCGCCCTGCGTAAAAACTGCTGGACTTCCAGCGCCTCTAACGTGCTCTGCCGCGTTGTGTTCTCCCACTCTTGCTCGCCGATTCTAAAATTCGCCGTGGTCATCAATCCCGTCCGGTGCCCGGCTGTTTCGAGGATCGTGCTGATAAGGTTGCTCGTCGTTGTTTTGCCATCGGTGCCGGTTACGCCAATCATGCACAGGTGCCGGGCTGGATATCCATAGTAGGCGCAGGCAAGATTGGCCAGCGCAATGTGCACATCTCGCACCTCTATATACGGCAGGGGTAATGCTTCCCTCTCTTCACTTAATAACGATTCACCAAGCGCCGCAGACGCTCCCCGTTGGGCCGCTTCCCCTAGAAACCGGCGCCCATCCGTATGCGTCCCCGGCACAGCAATAAATAACCCGCCAGGCCCAACCAGCCGCGAATCATACGCCAGCATCGTTACCTCGATATTCGTGCTGGGTTGGGATTGGCGAAATTCTCCGTCGCCCGTACCCGTAGGGGCGGGGGTGGATGCGGCGTGGTGTGGGGGCGCTTGCGCCGCCCTCGTCTCTTCCGCCTGTCTTGCCCTTGCAGGATAAATATTCAACGGCGGCTCTTCCAATGCTGCCAATAATTCGTCTAATCGCATGATAGATCCCTAGTAAAACTGTGTTCGGGTACGGTGATAGGGTCGCATTCCAGGTGCGTTTTGCCCAAGTAGCCACAGGCGCATATCAATTTCGACAGTGGTCATGGCATACCCCAGTTTCACCATCTTGCGCCGCAACAACTCGCAAGCCCAGATCGTCCCGGCTCGAATCTCCACCTCTTCCTCGCTGCCCGCTGCGATCAACTCCTGGTTATCTACCCGAGCTGCCAGGGTGGGATCGTAGGCCAGTACCCCGTAATGGCGCAATACCTGGGGCACCTTGTAATCGGCAAAAGCTGTCAGTTTATCAATCTCCGAGAACGCTCCCCAGCTCTTGCCGCCGAAGGCCCCATACAGGTCGGCTACACATATCTGGGCGCGTTTGTAAAAACGTACAGGCTGGTTTCGATACAAGGCCACATCATTAAAGGAAGGGAAATGCTCTGCTAGCAGCAACACCAGCTTCACAGCGCTCCTGCCAGCCTCCTCGATAGCATGACTGAACTGCCCATCATAGCGCTCCAGCAGAACGCGACCGGCTTCACGCACGTTTTGCAGGCGTTGCTCAAACAAGGGAATCGTGTGCTCTCCGCGAAAGATGTGTGCCAGCGTTTCCCTGCTCATCTCGCTCAGGTAGCCGGCATCCCAGAGAGGCATGCCTTCTTCTACTGCTCGCTTGAGCGCAGCCGCCTCGGCCATGTACCCATCAAGCGTCTCGCCCTCATATTCAATACGCCAGCGCGGTTGGCCCTTTTCCGCCCAGAAGCAGAAATTCATGGCATCGAGTACCAGTATCCAGTTGACGCTGCGCTCGCTTCCATCAAAGAAGTGGTAGCGATCATACCATGTGGGAAACGTGGCAGGTCGTGCCTGGTATGCTTGCGCCCATTGATTTGCCAGCGATGCTAGCCGCTCCTTATCAATCCAGACATGCTCACCCTGTTCCACAACCCTGGAGGTGCTGCTGAGTACGCCCAGCGGATCATCCTGAAGAAGGTCTTCTTCCTCCTCTTCCTCTTCGTTAACATCTATGTCCAGTTGATCGCTCATAGGATAGCGCCTCTCTTAAGTTATTCCGCCATGATTGTACAGGCATTTACCTCGTTCGTCAACGTTTTGCCTTCGCAAGAAATATGATGGCACAGTTTACCCTTCTTTCTTTTTATGATCTTCACTTACTCTGTTACTTATCAAATATATAGATATATTCCAATTTACCTCTTGCATTTTCCAAAACTATTGTGTATAATTGTTGTAAGTACATATATAGCATGTACAGGGTTGTGGTGAAACGTGGTAGCAGGCTAGCGTAGCTCTACTTCTAGCCCCTTCTCGTAGGTTCTCGTTCCTGATAAGTGGTCAGGTTCCCATTTAGCAATTTTGCACAGATATGGCTTGCCGTGAAGGACCGGCAAGACAGGCAAGAAAAGAAAGGATATTTTCACAATGGAAGAGAAGCAAATTCAGGATTTCGTTCATCGTGTTGCTACCGACGAAGCGCTACGCGAAGAACTCGTAAGCTCGCCCGATCAGGTGATTATGCGCGAAGGCTTTTCGCCGCGCGTTGCCCGGGTCGTGATGCGCCTGGTTCCCCACCTCGCATTTGAGAGGCCTGAAGAGCCATCGCTTGGTTGGTGGCGGGAATGGTAATCAAATAACCTCAATCAGTAAGAGTAAACTTTTCTGTGACAAAACCTAATGGCTGATACTTCTCAGACGCAACCGAATCTGTTTACCGCTCAACAGCACCTGCTCTGTGAGCGGCTTCTTTTTTTTTGACAAGTTTGCACCCGCATTTGCGGGCCGATGTGGTGTGCGCTTTAAAAGGGAGTGGTAAACTACTTTCTTCCTCTCATCCGCAGGATACAGGAGTGCATTCCAGGCTTCCTGCCGGGCACTGGCCTCTACTGGCATTGCTGGTAGCCCAATATTGTGCGCCTGATATTGATACTACATGTGCAGCCAGTGTGGCGATAGCCATCGAATGTTTTATCTGCGCTCTTGATCTGCTTGATGATGTCGAAGATGATGATCAAACCCCAACGCTGCAGGCCCTTGGCGTAGCCCGTACCCTGAATGTCTCAACGACTCTCCTCATGCTCGCCCAGCAAGCTCTTCTCTCCCTATCTGAACAGCATGTTCCTTCCTCGCGTATTCTCCATTTGCTTGATACGCTTCAGGAAGCTGCTCTGGTTGCCACCGCCGGCCAGCACCGGGATTTACTGGCAGAACATCGACCAGTCGAGAGCTTTACGCAAGAAGAATGTATAGAGATTGCGGCGGGCAAGGCCGGTTCCCTCATGCGCCTGGCCTGCTCTATGGGTGCAATCTGCGCAGGCGCCGGTGATATGACCTGCGCTCAATTTGCGAAACTAGGTGAACTGCTCGGTATTTCCTATCAACTTGACAATGATGCGCATGACCTGTATTATTTACTTCAAGGCCATCCATTTATATCTACAAATACAGGGACTGCACAGAGAGGGATAAAAACCGACCTTGTGCGTGGGAAAAAAACGCTACCGCTGGTGATAGCCGCACAGAGAGAGGTGACTCTTCAGACAGCAGCGCTGCAAGCCGATGAAATAAGAGAAGAGCAGTTACGCGCTCTGCACGAGGGCATTACCGCAACCTGGGGGATATCGCTGCTCTATCGTGAACGAGCCCGCGAGTGCTTGCAGGAGATTGAAGCAGAGCGCCCGATCACCCCGTCGTTACGGATGCTGCTGGACTTATAAAAGAAGTCTTCTGATATGTGGCGGATTTTATGTAAGGCGCCTCAATGAACTCTATCTATCGCTCTCGTATGAAAATTAGACGGCTGTGCATCGTTTTGCTGGCAGTGGTAGCCTATGCCCTGCTATTAGTGATGGATGCTTCGCGTTTCTTTCCTCTTTATCCTGAGCACACAGCTTTCTCTTTATTATTCTTATGGGGACGATTTGGCTTTTCTGCGCTGGTAGCATTCATGTTCCTGGCAGTTGGAGCATTTGTCTGGCTCTATGCGCGCGATCGCTCTGTGGCAACTCCTCTTTTTTGCTTTGCCTGTACCATGATGGTGACGTTTGCTGTGGAAACGGCGGCTGTATCAAATGATGCTTTATCCTTAGCCCTTGCTGGTGCTAGCAGCCCGCTTACTTTCGTGTTGCTTTTGGTTTTGTTATTACGTTTTCCTAAAAACTATCTTGCATTCTCAAGAATGAAAGACGTATTCCGGGTTGATTGGCGGTCTGATATTTCTCCATTATTGCCATGGTTTGTAATAGCCATGTTACTGTTGAGTTTTATAGCAGCCGCAGCAGCTTTTGCTGATTACTTATTCAATCTTTCTCCTCCCATCTGGCTAACTGGCATTTTGACTATTTACAATGTATTAGTACCAGTAAGTATCCTAGTGACCATCATCGTCTCGTATTTGCGAACACCTTCACTGCGAGAGCGACAGCAACGGCGTATTTTCGTGGGCAGCGTTATTCTTGCTATTTTACCGTTTTTATTGCTTACGGTTTTACCAGGCGCTTTAAGCTTACCTTCGCAATACATTCTCGATCCTCAGATCAGCACTCTTACCGTCGCTTTATTGCCGGTAGCTCTCGGTTATACCATTTTACGCTACCAGGTGCTGGTCTTCGAGAGATATATTCGCCGAGCTGCTACCTGGATGGTAGGTGCCGTTGGCCTTGCTATGCTCGGCTATCTTATCATCATGTTCAGCAGCATACTGATGTTAAAAAATGTTACTGTATATGTGGTTTGCGCAGTAATTGCTACATTGATACTTGCTCCTTGTATCTGGTGGTTATCACACCTGGTAACGGATTACTTTTTCTTCAGTGAGATGCGGCATTACCGCCGTCTCATTGAGCGGGCCGATACGGTGATCGGTAAGTCCTTTGATCTTGATGAAGCAGCCCGATTACTCACAACGGCTGCGCTCAGCGTCTTTGAGACGCAAGAAGTATGTTTATTTATTCTCGATACAGAGACTGGCTGCTATCGACCCTATCCTGTCTTGAAGGAAGATGAGCCAGGTGATGCGCCTCGCCGTTCTCTGGTGCAGCGTATCATAAGTGCCACGCAACCTGCTTCACAGGCCTTCGTTGACTGGCTCAGCGCAAGCGAACCAATCATCGAAAGAGTGGCTGCGGCCAGCCGCCCGCTCATGTTACATGAGGCCAGCAAATCGGAGGCACCACGAGGGTTATCGCGTTACATATCGACCACCGGCCCTTTAGGGAGCACCGATCCTCTCCTGGTAGGGGTTCATGCCCATGGTAAGATGATCGGCCTGCTCGTGCTCGGCGAGCGCTCAGACCACCAGCAATATGCCGGGCCTGATTTTGAAGCTGCCTACCTGTTGCTCGCGCGCTTCTCTCCTTTGATCGAGACTGCTCGCCTGTATGCTCAGGCAACACGCATCACTATCGCCCTTCGCGCCGCCTATGAGCGCCAGAAAGAGCTGGATCGCCTGAAGGATCAGTTCATTATGACGACTTCCCACGAATTGCGCACGCCGCTTACTGCCGTGCAGGGCTACATTGAGCTTCTGTCTGAACATGAGATGAGCCTGGCTCCCGAAGTACGCTCAAGCTTTATTGCCAAGGCTCGCCGGGGCTGTGATGAGTTGAGCCTCATGGTGAACAATATTATGGATGCCAGCCGCGTGGAAGTTGAGGTTGAATATGTGCGGCTCAGCCCGGTTCCCATTGAAGAATCGGTTCACCATGTTCTGGAGATACTCGAAGCTGTGATCAAGCGCGAGCGGCGCGAGGTGAAGGTGAACCTCCCTGCAGACCTCTTCGTCGCTGCCGATACCATGCGTTTGCGCCAGGTGCTCCTCAATTTGCTGAGTAATGCGCTCAAATATTCGCCCGCCGGCAGCGATATCGAGATCACCTCCTCTGTCGATCACGAGCAGCAAGAGGTGACGCTTCGTATCCGCGATTACGGTCATGGCGTGCCCCCTGCCGATCAAGAGCGCCTGTTTGAGCGCTTTGTCCGTCTTGAGCGCGACATGAATAGCCCGGTGCGTGGCGCAGGACTCGGCCTGTACATCAGTAAGCGCCTGATCGAGGCCATGGGCGGGCGCATCTGGATAGAAAGCGCCGGTATCCCTGGTAAGGGCAGTACCTTCGCTTTCGCTCTCAAGCAAGCCGAGGACCCTTCTGCCGCGATGAATAGAGTGCTGGATCAGGTGGTCAAATTGTAGATCATGACGCCTCTGATCTCACATAGCCGCGTTGCCTGGCATATTCCCATAATGATCGCTGCAACTGGCGGCGCGCCCGCGAAATGCGGCTCATGACCGTCCCGATGGGAATATCCAGCGCCTCGGCAATCTCCTTATAGGAAAGCCCCTCGATGTCCGCCAGGATGATCGGCATGCGGAAGTTCGGCGGCAGGTCATTTAATGCCTTGTACACATCCTCATCCAGGTATTTGCTCAATACCTCTTCTTCAGCGTCCTGTGTGACCTCGTGGCCGCTCAAGTCTCTAATCCGGTTATACAGGTAAAAATCTTCTCCTTCAGGAAGCGTCGCCGGCGTAGGATGTGTCGCCTGCCTGCGATAGCGGTTAATTGCTGAGGTGTTCAAAATGCGAAAGAGCCAGGCACGCAGGTTCGTACCGGGATGGTAGGTATTAGCAAAACGAAACGCTTTGAGCAGTGTTTCCTGGACTAAATCTTCGGCCTCCTGCGGGCTGTTTGTCATACGGCGGGCAGTACGGTAGAGGCTATCCAAATTGGCAAGTACTCCCGCCTCAAAATCTTCATTGACTGTAGGTGTCTGAGTATCACTCCTCGTCGCCTGCTCTGAATCCGCCGCCTGTTCTACTTCTGGTTCCGGCTGTGGTATTTCCTGTTCCGGCTCTGGTATTGGGTGTTCCGACATTCAACGCTCCTCAAAGTATTGCCTATACCCTTGCAGTATATCTCACTGGCACCGGGAATGAAAGCCCCCTCTCATTATGTTACAATAATCAGAAGTAATGACGGACGAGCGAGCGTAGGAGGATACAAACAATGAACTGTCTTGAGGCTGTTGCTCGTCTTCATCTCTACCTTGACCGGGAACTCAGTGTTGAGGAAGTTGCTATTGTGCAGCAACACCTGGCGGCCTGCCGGAGCTGTGAGTGCCGCTTTCATGTAGATATGCGTATCAAGCGACTTATTCACGAACGATGCACGATTGAGCGGGCTCCGGAGCACCTGCGCCAGGCAGTCTATCGCCTGGCTCGCCAACCGCTAGGTGAACCGGTTGAGCTTGATCCCGAATTGGAGATGGAGATCAGAGCGGATGTCGAAGGCCGGGATTAGATGGTAATCCCAACATTAAAATACTGGTTGAGGAAGGGTAGCAGATTAAAGAAGATCAAGACCCCTGCTATCACCAGCACGATTCCTGCCCCGATCTCTATCTTCCCCAGGTGAGGTTTGAGCCAGGTCAGTACCCTGCTCACCTGGCCAAGCCCAAGGCCCAGGAGCAAAAACGGCACTCCCAGGCCGAGCGAATAGAACAGCAGTAGTAACACACCCTGCCTCAGTGTGGCTGCATTGGCAGCCAGGGCCAGAATAGGCCCTAGAATCAGCCCTACACAGGGGGTCCAGCCGATAGCAAAGATCAGGCCGATCAGAAACGAGGCTGGATAGCTGGGGCGCGCGGGATGAAATTCAAAACGTTTTTGCCAGTAAAGAAAAGGTATTTTGAATATTCCTGCCAGGTGCAATCCTATAATGACCAGGATAATGCCCCCAATCTCGCGCAGCAGGAACTGGTATGGGTGTAGCAGGCCCCCTAGCGAGCTGGCCGTCGCTCCCAACGCTATAAACGCGAGCGTGAAGCCAACCACAAACATTACCGCATGCAGGAGTGTAATCAGGCGCGCTGAGCGATCCCCCCTTTCATGTGCTGCCTCGTACACGCTATGTCCCACCATCTGCACTAAATAAATTGGCACCAGCGGCAGCACGCATGGCGAAAGAAAGGATACTAATCCTGCCAGAAAAGCGATGCCAAGACCAACTTGCGACGATCCCATATGCATATGATAGCACAGCATAGGTATCTTGACCACGCAGATTATTTTTGGTTCTCCGTCCTTTGGGGTGATTGACGAGAAGTAGCCGATCAATCGGCAGTGGGCGCAATGAATTGCGCCCCTACGGTTCACCCGGAAGGATGGAGACCTTATTTTTTTTGCCATTCCCGCAATAAGGCTGTTGCCGCTTCTGCCAGTCGATGCTCCTCTCCCTTTGCTGGATATGCCCTCATCGCTAAATCTCTCAGGATACTGACAACAATTATGTCGTCAGGAGTTGCGATGCGTCCCAGTGAGTTCAGTGCCGTCTCTGCTACATATTCATCAAGATCAAGCAAAGCCTGAATGAGATCGGCAATGGCCCATCGTGCACGCTCTCCCATTTGCCCAAGCGTATAAGCCGCGCATGCTCTCACCCCGCTGTCGCTATCACTGTGCAGCAGGGAGAGCAACTCGCTGTGGAATGTCTCGGGCTGGTGTTGCCCATCCAGCATGGTTAAAAGCTCTATAGCTCGTTGGCGCACCCACGCGCTTGCACTGCCCAGCAACTGAAACGCCGTCCCTTCGCGCCAGATCTCATCGCTTATCTCCTGGTACGCTTTCTTCTGCCCGCGCGCCCGTGCTTGCCAGGCAATGTATGCCAGCGAATCAAGGGCAATAGCCTGTACCTCTTCCTCGGGCTGGCTCAGTACAGTGAGCAACCAGTACACAATCCTGCTACGCATAGAGGCACGCAATGCGCCACGAAGCAGCCGCAATGCTTCAATCGTCTCAAGGTAGCCAGCCTCGTGAGGCTTGAGCAGATTCGCGCTCAGCACCCCCATAGCGTAAGGGCCTCCCAGAGCAGCCAGCGTATAGCCTGCCTGGCGCCGCACCTCTGGATCCTCTGACTTCAGTAAAGGAGCGATATGCGCCGGCAGTGTATCGATCAGCCAGCGCCTCGTTTTGCGTCGCGCCATCTCTTCCAGGGCCATCATAGCTGCTATCTGGGCCTGCGGCTTGCCGCTATCCAGGATCGCACACAATGCCGGTAGGGTCGATGGCAGCGCCAGGCTGCTGAGCGCATGTGCAGCATGTCCGCTAATCTCTTCATTCTGATCGTCTAATGTCTTCAACAGGCGCTGGATCAATGGCATTCGCTGCTGGGAAGAGAGTTGGACCGGCGGCTCGGCGGCCAGCACAAACACAGCCGCCTTGCGCGTTTCTTCCGGTCGAAAGGCATCCATCAACCTCATCACATCCTCTATTCCCTGGCTGTCATTGTTTCGCAAGAGCGCATATGCGACAGCCAATCGCACCGGTGTGGCTACATCCTCATGCTGGCAGTTGTGCAGGGCATCCAGCGTCTCTTGAGAGAGCGCAGTTTTGCCCGCAAGCTGAGCTAGTGTCATAGCTGCTGTGTATCTCACCGTATTCCATGATGCCGTCAGACTGGCGCGGAGAAAGGCTTCGTAATTGGCCAGAGGAAGGAGACTCACGGCCTCAATTACACTTGTCCAGAGCACGGGGCCAACCGGTTGGGAAATGGCCGGGTGATGCAGGAGCGCATGCGGGAGTATCTCAATCTTTAGCTGTGCTTTCTTACTCAAGCGAAGCAAGAGGCGGCCACAGAGTTCATACTGTGGAGGCCACCAGGGCCAGGGAGGCGTAGTAATCTCAGGCTGGCTGTTCAGCGTGCTTAGCAGGAGTGGCAGCAATTGAGGCCCGTGATGAGTCAACTGGCGAGCAGCTCGTGCCCGCACATGATCCTCCGTTTCTGGGCCGAGCAAGAGTGCTAGCGCTGCAAAGACCTGCTCCTGGGCAGTTGCTGCCTGGTAAAAGCTGCCCGGCGCCTTATATCTGTCGTCTGGCACCTGTAAAGACAACGGTTCTGTATCCGTAAGTTCATCTGGCATGGCGTTCTGCTTTCTCTCTAGAGAAGGTATTCTATTCTAGTTATACTCCTCCATGAGAAATTGGCGAGGGCGATGGCCAGCATCGCACCTACCCTCGATCCTGGCAAACAAGAGGGTAGGGGCAGAGCTTGTCTCTGCCGTAGTTATTAGCTGGATGGTCTTGATGATCTGAAGAGCTTATTTCCCACCTGTTGCCAGAAGGATCGCTTTCGCCTTTTGCGCTTTGGGGCTGCTTTGCTCCTGCCCCCTTGTGGAGTTGCCTGCTCAAGGGGCCTGGTAGGCGCTTCTGTATCAATTTCCTCTTCTACCTTCAATGGTTGCTGGAGCGCAATGCCTGCCGGTTCAATAGAGGCCTGCACAGGTGAGGGAGATACCGGGGGATTCAGGTAGTCGCTTGTAAGAGTTCCGGCAGGAGGAGGTTGTGTCGCTTCCAGTTCCAGGTAGCGAGGGAGCTGCATTTGCGGGCGCTTGGGCGGCTGTATAAATGTGCGCTCACGTGGAGCGCGGGTAGAACCAGAGGAGCTGCCTGGGAAAAGTTGTGTAGAAGGCTTCAGGTTGAGCCTGCGCAGGTCTTGCGCCATGAGCATTGCTTCCTCATAACGCTCATTGCGATCGCGTGTCATGGCCATCAGTATAATGCGCTCCAATTCAGGCGCGAGGTCTGGATTATAGATGCTCGGAGGTTGAAGGGGCCCGCTAATGATGGCCTGGGTCAGTTCCGGCAAGGAACGACCAACAAAAGGACGGCGACCGGTTACCATCTCATAAAGAACAACGCCCAGCGCGTAAATATCGCTCCTATTATCCAGCGCCTGCCCCCATACCTGCTCAGGCGAGGCATAATAGAGGCTGCCAACCAGCGTCTTGGTCACAGTGATTTTCTGGTGGCCTGTGGCGCGCGCCAGGCCAAAATCCATCACCTTGATCTTGCCCCAGCGATCCAGCATCAAATTCTCAGGCTTGATATCCCGGTGGATGACGTGGCGCTCTTTATAGGCCGAATCCAGGGCATCGGCTATTTGTGCAGCGTATTCGGCCGCAAGGTGCTGTGGAATAGCCCCGTCAAAGTGAAGGAGATTAGCGAGGGTTGGCCCTGGCACATATTCCATGACGAAGTAGAGGAGGCCATGCTGCTGCCCGGCATCAAAAATCTGTACAATGTTAGGATGGTTAAGTCCTGCAATGATCTGCGCTTCACGGATAAAACGAGCTACGTAGGAGGCATCCTGTGCTAATGCCCGTGAGAGCACCTTCACGGCCACCTCGCGCCCAAGAGCAATTTGCTTGCCGCGATACACTATCCCCATAGAGCCTCGCCCAATCTCTTCTTCCAACTGGTATCCGCCCAGGCACCGGCCAGCCAGCTCGTTCATAAATATAGACCTCGTGACACAGCAGCATCAAGACAATGACACATGCAAGGAAAATAAGCTCACCTGTACTCCCTATTATAATAGAACGTGAGCGAAGTTCATATATGGGGGACGTTTACATAAGTACTTTCAGGTGAGAAAAAAGAGGTATCAGGGGCAGAGGCATTGCCCCTGATGCTAAACCAAATAATCTTTCAAAAAGCGGGTCGCCTGCGGGTGGCGCAACTTGCGAATAGCGCGCTCTTCGATCTGGCGTACTCGCTCGCGCGTCACTTTTAACTTCTTACCCACCTCTTCCAGCGTATGATCGTGGTCGTCTACCAATCCGAAGCGCAGTTCGATCACTTGCCTCTCGCGAAGCGTCAACTGCCCGAGTATTTTCTTTATCTCCTCGCGCAACATTTCGCGGTCGGTAGCTTCCAGGGGTCCCTGCCCATGCACATCTTCAATAATATCGCCGAGCGTATTTTCTTCCTCTTCAGAAAGAGGAGCGTCCAGCGAGAACACTTTTTCCGCAAAGATCAACAACTCACTCACCCGTTCCGCTGTCATCCCTAAGCGCTCACCGATCATTTCCGGTGTCGGTTCTCGCCCTAGCTCCTGGTAGAGCTGGCGCATCATGCGCTTCACCCGCATGACTTCTTCCATGATATACACCGGCAGCCGTACAACGCGGGTGCCTTCTAAGATCGCTCGCGTAATAGCCTGCTTGATCCACCATGTCGCATAGGTGGAGAAGCGGAAGCCCTTCCTATAGTCAAACTTGGTCACCGCACGAATAAGCCCGATGTTTCCTTCGCCGATCAGGTCTTCCAGGGTAAGCCCCTGTCCAACGTACTTTTTCGCAATGCTCACTACCAGGCGCAGATTCGCCTCGATCAACTGGTTACGGGCTTCTTTGTCCCCTTGCTCTGCTTTCTCTGCAAGATAGACCTCACGGCTGGGAGTCAACAGGGGAATGCGCGAGATTTCTCGCAGGTAGAGGCGTAGACTATCGCTCTGTGTGAGCGTATTGAGGTCTGTATCCTGGATAGCTTCCCGTTCCGGTTCAACCGGCCTCTCTCCGTCAGCGTCAAACATCACATTGTGTTCCAAGTACTTGCTCTCTCTTCCATCAGCATGGACGGTCAGATTGGTTCAGTATGCCTCATTGTATCATACAAATAGCTTATTGCAAGCCGCTTTTCCCCTGATTTGCAAGAGAGCACCCGCATTCGTTTAGCTCTCATCTACCTTTGGGGCAAAACTCTTCCTATTCGATCTTTTCGGCCAGACTACCACAGAAATGAAGGCCGGCGCAAGCGTCACCCAAGACCTTGCAGCCAGGTATGGCCTTGTTGGTATGTTATAATATTGGGCAAGACAAAGCAAAACAAAGCAGAGAGGAGCGAGCGCAATGGAAGAGCCAATGATTGTTTCAGACCCCAATGTGATGGTTGGTAAACCCGTAATCAGAGGAACACGCATCACGGTTGAGCATATTCTACAAGAGGTTGCTAATGGCCTGAGCATTGATGAAATCCTGCAAGAATACCCGCACCTCACTCGTGAGGGTGTACAGGCTGCACTCAAGTTTGCCATAGATTCTGTGGACATAGCACAAGCTTATCCTCTTAATAGGGCATCAGCATGAAAATTCTTGCTGATGAGAATATGGCCTATTCTATCGTTGAACGTCTTCAGCGTGATGGGCATCAAGTGATACATGTGGCGAATATAGCGTCGGGAAGTGCTGATCCTGAGGTGTTACAGATAGCGAAACAACACAATGCTCTGCTTATAACAGAGGATAAGGATTTCGGAGAGTTAGTCATCCATCGCTTCATTCAAGAAACTGGAGTGATTCTGGTTCGCTTAAAGGGCTTCCGTCCGGTTGAGAGAGCTGAGATCATCGCTCAAGTTATTGATGAGCATGGTGAAAAACTTTTGCGTGCCTTTACTGTCATCAGCCCAGGATTGGTTCGTATTCGCCTCTATACTTGAAACTGTTAGCCGAACCAATTATTAGTGCTCTGAACGGAATAAAACGTAACAGCAAGCCCTGCCACTACCAACGCATGTACCGGCCTGCACAGCCGTATATGGTAGTGGCAAAGCTTGCCCTTGCTATAGTCCTAATTTCCTGTTATTGCCTCAAACCCCTGCCATAGCCTCCTAGATTCCCGGCCCGGAGGTCTGGGTAGCCACGCTCGTGTGATTACAGCTTATGCTATTAGATGCCGAAGGTGTACATCCAGACTGCGGCGGATCGTTTACATCGTTGGTGTACTGATCATCGCTGTAAACAATCGAGGCCAGACCTGTCAGCGGGTTTGCTGCTACGCCGAAATCATCGTACAGGTCGCGATTCCCGGTACACGAAACCCCACTCTCGCAAACTCCACCATAGTGGACAATCGGAGACGCCTGCACTTGCGTAAATTTGCTGCCTACTTTTGTTGCATGCAGGTTCTGTGCGAAGTACACGTACCAGGCGGCGCTGCTCGGATAGTTATCGGGCGGGTTTACACCATCATAATACGTCGTACCATAATAGACGATATCAATATGACCCGCGTTGTTGGCAGCGCTCCAGGGGTAGATCGCTGTGGCTGCCCCCGACTTCATCGCTACTCCTGTGTTCACCTGGGTTATAGGCGACCACGTGACACCGTGATTGGTCGAGAAGCTATAGTACACGTTGTGGTTGTCACTGAACACGGAGTAGACATTGCCCGCCTTGTCGATGCTGACGTTCGTGAAATTGTGGTTGTAGCTGACCTGATTGTTGGGGCCGTTGTACACCATGTAGTCGGTGAAGGTCTTGCCGCCGTCAGTGGAAACTGCCATCCACACAGTGTGGTAGGCGCAGGTACCCGCCTCCCCGCAGGTTATCTCGCTGGCATCGTGAATACCATCGAAGGTCTGGTAGATGTAGTGGTTGCTGGGGTCAATCATCAGATTCCCGATCTGATTATTGTTAATGAGAAAGAGGTGGTTGGCGTCAATGGCATCGCCCAACTGGGTGAACGTTGTCCCAGCATTAAAGCTACAGTTGACATCGATGTTGAAGGTTGCGACATCATGATAGGAGATGCAGACCTTTGATGCTCCATCGGCAGCGATCCAGGGGCGATCATCGCCGGCAATTGTGGCGCCGACTGGATTCAGTGCCCAGGTCTTGCCTCCATCCGTGCTCGTGCTGACATCGACATTAACCAGGCTGAGGCTGGCAACGTAAACGTTATAGTTGCCCTGAGCGTTCTTGGCCGGAGCTGTTGCGAGATCGGTGTCACCTCCGCCCGGCGCGAACCCGGTATTATTGGCTGCAGAGCCAGCATCTGGCGAGACGAGCGTAACATAATGAAGCCCTCCGTCGCCCGATCTCCAGGCATCGGTGCCTGCTCCCAGGCCGTGTTCGGAGGAGGCATAGAAGTTTCCAGCCGGATCGGACCGGATCGCCGGCTCAGCCGCATAGTTACTACAAGCCTGGTTCTCGGTCGATTGTGGACACACTGTTCCTGGTGCCCCCGGGGGGTTAAAGTCGCCAAGCTCAAAATTCTTGAAGGAGTAGCCAGGGCTTGCTGGACTCGCACCCACATGGGATGCTGAGAAGAGCAAAAGGGAACTAATTACCAGCAGCGAGATTACCAGCCCTTGCAAGGGCCGTCGAAATACGATTCCCACGTTGGAACCTCCTTTTCCTTATACCTTGTCATTTCCGGTGGGCGCTAAGCAGTGTCAAAAGCCACAGCATCCTCGCTGAAATGCTGAGCTTTCAACGCTACAAAAATACCCCTATATTTGGGATACGCCAGAAAAACCAAAAAGTAACATGCACAGGCTACATCATTCATGAGTTAATAAATTGTTCAGTTTGCTCAGTCGTTTGTCTTGCTATATTATCATGAATGATTAACTTTTCCTGTAAAAAAAGAAAGTGAGACAAGCGGGATATGCGAGGTTCATTGCGCCTGGGCAGGATTGCCGGTTTCGATATCTACATTCATTTTAGCTGGCTCATCATCCTGATCTTGCTGACCGTCTCCCTTGCGCTTGGTTGGTTCCCGAGCCTGTTTCGAGGCTGGTCCCTTGTCGAATACTGGGTCGTTGGTTTTATCTCGGCTATCCTGCTCTTTGTCGCTGTTCTTCTCCACGAGCTGGCTCACTCGCTGGTTGCCCGCGCGCGTGGCCTCACTGTCAGAAGCATCACCCTGTTCATCTTTGGCGGCGTTTCTGATCTGGAGCAAGAGCCGCAAAGTCCGGGAATCGAGTTCCAGATGGCTTTTGTCGGCCCCCTGGTCAGTATCGTGATTGGAATAATAGCTCTCCTCATCAGCTTACCCCTGCGCGGCACAAATTCTCCTGTTGAGGCTGTTCTTGACTACCTGTTTATCACCAATATCCTGCTGGGCATCTTCAATTTACTTCCAGGTTTTCCGCTGGATGGTGGGCGCGTGCTACGCTCGATTGTCTGGAGAATTACCGGCAGTCTGGGCAGGGCTACCCATATCGCTTCTCTCGTAGGTCGCATCATGGCCTTCATCTTTATTCTCGTTGGTATCTACCTGTTCTTTAGAGGCGATGTGCTTGATGGCATCTGGCTCGGCTTCATTGGCTGGTTCCTCCTGACTTCGGCCCAGACTGCCGAGGCTCAGGTCATGCTGCAAACCATCCTTCGCGGCGTCACCGTTGGCCAGGTGATGAATCGTACGCCTATCACTGTGCCTGCAAACATTTCTCTTCAGAGACTGGTAAACGAATACTTCTTGCCTCAGGGGTTGCGTTCCGCTTTAGTCATGCAGGGTGATCAACTGGCCGGCCTGATTACGCTCGCCGATATTCGTCATGTGCCCCAGGATCAATGGAGCCAGACGCCCGTTGGTTTTGTCATGATCCCTCTTGAGAAGTTGCATACCGTCTCTCCCAATCAAGATTTGAACGATGTGCTTCGCCTCATGACCGGCCAGGATATCAATCAATTGCCGGTAGTGGCCAATGGGCGTCTCGTGGGCATATTGACGCGCGACGCCATTTTGCGCTACCTGGAGATTCACCGTAGCCTCGGCCTGAATCGCGCTGCTTAGCTTCATCCTGGCCATTTTGGACTCCTTTTCGTCTTTCCAGCCTATAATCATTTATAATGATCGTGAGACATAATCATGATTGCAAATTGTAATCAATCGCCTTGCCCGTAGCGTGTAATAAATAGATAGCCAACAAACGAAAAGGAACAACGTCTATTCAAGCAGAAAACGTGCTGGGGTTCATAGAAAACAGCGCCTGAAATAGTATCGCTACGATTTATTTCAACTTATTCTTCTTCGGCTTCTTTCCTGCACATATCGCAGGCAAAGCAAATTTGCGTAAGCCCTGGAACCAGGACAGGGATGGCTACGTCGTGGCGAAGCCCTGTCCCTACCCTGGACGTGGTGCAATCCGATTCGTCGAGGGTAGGGGCAACTCTTGCGGTTGCCCTGGAACTCTGAGTAGCCTTTTTTCAGGCGAGGTGAATATATGGACGGCAATGATGATCGCCACATCTGGCTGCCCGAACACCGGCGACAGCTTAAGAACGTGCGAAACTATAAACGTCTCGTTATAACGTCTCTCAAAAAGTATAAACATATTGTTTTTACCAGCTTGCTCGTAGTGGCTATTTTAGCGCTGCTTTTTGCTATCGCCAGCCAGTTGCGACCTCCTTCTACGAGTAGCGTTCCAAATGGGGTGACCGCTATTGACTATAGCACCTTCACCCAGCAGGTCAAAGATGGCAATGTGCTGGCGGTAATCCTCCAGGGGGATGCTGTCAATGCTTTATTAGCAACCCCCCTCTCACAACAGCCGCCAGCCCAAGCAGTTGCTCACACGAGCCATAATACTCAGGCGGATATTGCTACCTGGAGCCGCTATGTTGACGCAGGCTATCCTTCCTGGCCCGGTGCGCAGAATCCTGCTCCTATCGATCCTTCCCGGGCCATTTATACCCGCATGCCGGCGGGTGGTGATGCCGGCCTTACCCAGCTCCTTTTGAGCCACCATGTGGTGGTGAGCACGCTTCCTCCGGCTCAGCAGCCTTTCTGGTTGGCTCTGCTCTGGAGAGCCATCCCTATCCTGCTGATCATGTTCATACTGTTACTCATCCTGGCCCCTAAAAGCGGCCCACGTTCAATGCGTTTCGTAGATGATCGTATTAGCCAGTTTGCTAAGAGCCGCGTGCGCCGTTTTGAGCGCAAGAAGGAGAATACTGAACAGCGACCTAAACCTGCTGATGAGAAGCCACCTCTTCCTAAAAGTTCGACGGTGACAACTCCGGCTAAGCCTGCCGCCAGCACGGAGCCGCCCGTGACCTTCGCTGATGTAGCCGGCATCGATGAAGTACGCGACGAACTGGAAGAAATTGTGCGTTTCTTGCGCAGCCCAGAATACTTTAATCGCCTGGGAGCGCGCATCCCACGCGGCGCCCTGCTCGTTGGCCCTCCTGGAACCGGTAAAACTCTCCTGGCCAGGGCCGTCGCCGGGGAAGCCGGTGCTCCATTCTTTAGCATGAGCGCCTCCGAATTCGTCGAAATGTTCGTCGGTGTTGGCGCCAGCCGGGTGCGTGATCTGTTCAACCAGGCGCGCCAGTCCGCCCCCTGTGTTGTTTTTATCGATGAGCTTGATGCCGTAGGCCGCAAGCGCTCGCTGCGTATCTCTAGCAATGATGAGCGCGATCAGACGCTCAACCAGTTGCTGGTCGAACTGGATGGCTTCGATAGTCGCAAGGCTGTGGTGGTGCTGGCTGCGACGAACCGCGTTGATATCCTCGATAAGGCCCTCCTGCGCCCCGGTCGCTTCGACCGTCATATCACCGTTTCCTTGCCCGACCGTGCTGGCCGCGAGGCAATTCTCAGGGTTCACACGCGGCGCACGCCCCTGCACGAGGATGTATCCCTGGAGCGCATAGCGCGCATGACAACCGGCATGAGCGGGGCAGACCTGGCAAATCTTGTCAACGAAGCAGCCCTCTGTGCCGCCCGTCGCAACCTGGACTACATTACTCAAGATTGCTTTGAGGAAGCGCTGGCGCGGGTGCAACTGGGCGCCCAGCGGGCCATCGTTATGAGTGAAGCCGAGCGCCGTATCATTGCTTACCACGAAGGTGGTCATGCCCTCGTCGCCTATCACCTGCCCCTGGCTGATACCGTCAATCGTGTCACCATTCTGCCACGTGGGCAGAGCCTGGGCGTTACACAATTCACCGCTGAAGAGGATCGCTACAATTACAGCCGCGAGACGCTCATGGCTCGTATCGCTGTTGGCCTCGGCGGTCGCGTTGCCGAAGAGCTTACCTTCGGGCCAGATAAAGTAACTACAGGGGCCGAGAACGATTTCCAGGTCGTGACAGACCTCGCTCGCCGTATGGTCACGCGCTGGGGCATGAGCGAGCAGCTTGGTGTCGTTTTCGCCGATTACGAGTCTTCCCCCTTGAGCCTGGGCATGCGGCGCGTTGATCCTGCATCCATATCAGGACAGCCTCGTGGTCTTGTGACAGATGAGGGTGGTCATGTGCGGCTCAATGGCGGTGATGATGCAACTGATCAATCCATGTTTGCTATGAGTATGCCTGCCACCCAGAATATGGCCAGCAGCGTGGCGATGGCTGTCCTGATCGATGCAGAAGTGCGGCGTATCATCCACGAGGGATACGAGATGGCTCGTGCCATTCTCACCGAGCACAACGATCAGCTCGTCAAAATCGCCAACGCCCTCATGGAGCACGAGCAGCTCGATCGCAAGCAATTTGAAGCCCTGTTGATGGAGTGAAGCTGGATCCGTCATTTGACCATGCAGCCGGGTTGACTTACAATAAGGACGTTTCCCGGCAGCATATCAGGTCAGAACGGAGGAAGGCGCTATGATCCCACAAGATGACTTCACCCCGCATGGTTATCTTGACAATCCCTATCACAGTTGGAAGCTCAATCCTAGCGGAGTGCTTCGCTCACTTCCTCCTCTCGGCATGGGCTGGCATGTCCCCAACCTGGGTAGCTATGTACGTAACCAGTTTCAATATACCGCCCATCTTACCATCGGACTGAAGATCAACAAGACAGTGCTGGTCACGCCTGAAGACTTCCAGCGCCATAACTGCACTATCACCAGCCACCTGCATACCAAAAACCGCTTTGAATATACCTGTACCATCCCCCAGTACCAGCTCACGCTCACCGCTCGCTATCTACTCATCCACGAACATGCTTTAGGCTGTATACTTACACTGTCAACCACTCTTCGACAACCTTTTACCATCACCTGCTACCTCATCCATACGCATACCCATAATCCTTTCACCAGCCGGCTCTGGGAACATGGCCTCTATGCCCTTCAAGCACCAGAACATGCTTGTGCAATGCTCGGCCTTGCCAGCGAAGGCGATGTCTTCATTCATGGCGTTCGCCCAGCCGGCACCAGCTCACTCGAAATTGGCGATATAGGCTATGCTATTTCCCTTGATGATATTTCTGCCTGGGCGCGTGGCAAACACGTACCAGCCCCTCAAGTCACCCAGAGCCAGGAAGGTACCGGCTGGCAGGTGCGCACACTCGCCTTACCCTGCACCATCACCGTAGGGGCCCAATTTATTGCGCCCCCTATCCCTGTGCCCACTACTACCCATGCGCCCCCTCCTATCCCTGGGCCCGCTGCTACCCTTCACGTCGTGCTGGCTCGCGGCGTCTCACAAGATCAAGCCTACCAGCACTGGCAAGATGGTATGGAGCAGCATACCAGCGCTGAAGCCAGGCACCAGGCGGCAGATGAAGCATTCTGGCAGCAAGCTCCCCAGCTCTCAGGAGATTGGCCTGCAAGCTGGCGGCGCGGCTTCGTCTACGACTTTGAAACCTTGCGCATGGTCATGCGTCCACCCGCCGGCATCATCCCGCACATCTGGGATGGTATGCAAATTCAGGCTCCCAGGACGGTGCTGGCCGAAGCAGCCATGGATACGCTCTTCCTCAGCTATGCCGATCCTGAGCTTGCAGCCGAGGTGATCCTTGGGCATTTCGAGTCTGCCCCTCATGCAAACCTTCCCTGCATGCGTGAAGATGGCAGCTACAACATGGTCGCCGATGATGGACAAATTTGCGGGACTGCGCCTGAATGGGGTTTTCCTCTCTGGTGCCTCGATCAACTGGTCCGCCGTAGCGGGAACTTGCACTGGCTGCGCCGCCTCTATCCACGCGTCGCTGCGTACCTGCGCTGGTGGCTGGAACATCGCGTTGACAGCGAGGGCTGGCTGGTTTACGCCTGTTCATGGGAAAGCGGCCAGGATGTCTCCAGCCGCTTCGGTCCCCAGCAGACCGGCGGCACCATCATCGAGCATGTGCGCCCGGTCGATTTGCAGGCCAGCATGGCCCAGGCTGCTCAAATTATGGCCCGCTGGGCCATCTTCCTCGCGGAAGCATCACCTGTAGAAACTGTAGAGGCTCGATGTATCGAAGCCGTGAGTGGAGCAGAGCAGAGTGAGCGCCTTGCATCTGCCCGCACTCCTTCTGTGGATAGCCCTCCGATTGACTTTGCTGCTGAGGCCGCGTGGTGGGAACATGTGGCAGGCGAATTTACCGCCAGGACGAGGCAGATATGGCACAATGGCTGGTTCCGTGGCTACGACTCAGTAGCGAGGGAATGGTCAACGCAGCGAGACGCGATGCACCTGGCTCCGGTGTTCTGTGGTGCAGCCAGCCAGGAACAGGTTGAGCAACTTCGTCCATTCCTCGTGCAGCCACCCCTGCATAGCAATGGCTGGGCACCGCTCTCCTGGCCGCCTGTAGTCATGGCCCTGGCCGGGGCTGCCTCTGCCGCCCATATGCCCCTTGAAGCCGCC
Source organism: Chloroflexota bacterium (assembly GCA_902812455.1). The sequence continues at coordinate 28,340 of CADDZH010000047.1, forward strand.
GAACTGGCCTATCGTTATATCGATGGCTCCTATACGAGCACCGATAGCCGCGAACCAGATGAACATGGCGGCTTGCCAGGTGTCACGCGCGAGTACCGCCGCGTCGTGCAGGGCAAATACGGCTCGCATACTTACGCCAATGCGGGCATCGAAGGTTACGGTTGGGGCGCTTTGAGCATTCACCTGCTGCTCCGCTACCTGCTGGGCTTGCGGGAGCAAGAGGCTGGCGTACTCACCGTTGCTCCTGCCTTGCCCCAGGCCCTGCGACGTGCTGGAGCCGTGTATCATGTCGAGCCTGTGCCCTGGGGGAACTACGTGTTAAGTATCGAGTGCATAGTGAAAGATGCGCAGAGGTACCAGATTCGCTTGCGATGTATCGTACCGGCAGCAAGCCTGGGGGATGCTCAGGAGAAAGCCATACAGCAGGTAACGGAGGAATATGAGCGCAAATGGGAAGGAGTATGGGGAGAAGGGCGCACACTTCGACTCCCGCACCTTACCGCCGCTTCCACTTAGCTGATCATATCTTCGGTAAACCAGACCCAACCCGACGGGTCAACGTAGACGCCCATGCCTATCTGGTGTAATGTCGTGCTCGTGAGGTGGATGCGATGCCAGCCCGTTGGAGGCTCATTCCACATGCTCTCCTGCACCGCGTATACATTTGCCCAAGGTGGCGAAGAAGGACCTGCCAGGCCAATATTTTCGCCGCAATCGGTGAAGGTGAAGCCCTCCTCCGCGATGCGAGTGCATTGATCGACGCCATTTGGGCAAGTATGGCTGAAGCCACAATGGTACATATTCCAGCTATGCAGGCGCGCGCCACCAGCCAGGGTCACATTCCAGGTAAATGGGTAGAGACCAATTGATGCACGGTTTTGATTGATCAGGGCAAACAACTGCTGCGTAAGCTGCATCTCTTCGGCAGTCATAGGCGGTGGCGGGCCGTAAGGTGCAAATCCCGATCCTGAACTGGGAATGCTCGTAGGTACGCCAGGAGGAACTGCGTGCGTTGGTGGAACCGGCGTGGGTGTGGGCGTGGCTACTTGCGCCTGGATGGACAGGGTCGGCGTGGGCGTCGGCTGCTGCTGGATCTGCAACTCATCGCTCATTAATGGCTGTGCGGGCGTTATCTGGCCGCTCCGTTGAGCACCGCATGCGCTCAGCAATACAATGGATAACAACCCTATCAAATACCAGGACTTCCTGCCCATGCTACATGAACGCCTCCTACAAGAGCTTAAAAATATTCCTTCATGTAGTGTAACGCATCGGGAGAGGTAAATATGCAGAATATTCGATATTTCTGGTACTTTTGGAGGGTATTAGGAGTACTACTCCGTCAACCTTTAAGTGATGGGGGACATGTAGTGGCCTCCCTTGTGGGGGCCAGGATTTCTCACAGGATTTCTCAGTACCGGCAGGTCAACACAATTGCGCTCATGTCATCAGGTTTGGCCCGTATGGTCATTGGGCGTTCTTCGTGAGAGCGCTGGATAGAGCGTTCGACCAGTAATCTGGCGGCGGAGGTACGTGGCGCTGTGCGCAAGATTTCTTCAATCTCTTCGTCTGTGAGATTATCGTGAATGCCATCGGTGCAGAGAAGAATGCGGTCGCCAGGGTAAATGGAGACTGTGCCGGTATGTATGACGGGAGGCAAAGGCCCGCCGAGAGCCTGGGTGATTCCGCCGCGCAGGCGGAAGTAGTTATATTCAGTATCCGAGAGCTGTTCAGCGCTCATCGCCTGGTCGATACGCCGAGCATCGCTATCCTTGACAAGCTGGTTTTCTACCAGCTTTGCTAGCAACCCATCATCGCTGGTCAGCCGTTTGAGGGGTTCGTGTTCGTGCAGCAAGTAAATGCGGCTATCACCGACGTGGGCATAGGCCATCGTGTAGCCTCGCGTACCCGCTTTTCGGCAAAATGCAGCTATCGCCACTGTTGTCGCCAGGTCATCCGTTCCTGCCTGTTCTGCTCCAACCGTGCGTACCTGCTCGTCAGCCTCAGCCACAAGCTCCTCGAGCACGGCGCACAGATTCTCCCTGTCACAATCTGTAAGCAAGCCTGCTTCCCGCTGCCCTTTCTGTGTGCGCAGAACTATTTTTTTCCATCCCTCAAGGGCCGTGCGCGCAGCTATGCGCGAGGCAATTTCGCCCGCAGCGCTTCCGCCCACCCCATCAAAAACGGCTGCTATGCCGCTCTGCTCGTCAACAATGACCCGGTCTTCGTTGCGCTCTGGATGCCGCTCGCACGCTACACTTTTCGATGAGTAGATGAATGGCATTCCATTGTAATGGCAGTTCTTTCCTCCTCCTACCACCCGGTGATGATGGTGGACGGTTTTCACTTGTGACATCGCTGTCAGATGCTCCTTGCAATTGCTCTGCTCGTGCTGTATTTGATAGCTCTTAATTCTGTAACTTTCTTTTTCATAAATGACCAATGAGTTATATTATGTGCAAGTATAGCAGATATTCCTGGCAAAAGAAAGAAGATTTTTGCAAGATTTTGCTACAAGCACCCGCTGATCCTTAAGAAATTCTCGAACATAATGCGCGAGTGCTCGCGATAGATCGGGTAGCGCCGGAGCCGTTCCTGCTCAAACGAGTCCGCTCCCTCCTGCCCTGGCAGCTTCACAACTTCCTTCCTATAGTCAGGATAGCGCAGCCAGGTATCGAGCATTTCGGGCGTCACCTCGATGTGGTATTGCAGCCCATATGCCCGCTGCCCATAGCGGAAAGCCTGGTCGGGTGTATGCTCAGACGTTGCCAGCCTGACAGCCCCTGCGGGGAGATCAAAAATATCTTCGTGCCATTGAATCACTTGCTGGTAGCCTGGAAGACCCTTGAACAGGGGATCGCGCCGGCCCTCCTCAGTCAGTTGCACCTCGAAAAAGCCCATCTCTGTCAGATGGTGGCGACTCACTTTTGCTCCCAGCGCGCTTGCCAGCAACTGGCCACCCAGGCAGATGCCAAGATAGGGAATGTTCTCTTCAACAACCCTGTGCAAGAGAGCTTTCTCCTCTGCCAGATAGGGATATTGCTCATCCTCGTGTACATGCTGTGGCCCTCCCAGGGCGATGAGCGCATCATATCTGCCCATATCAGGAATCGCCTCGTCCTCGACTTGCACGACATCGAAGGCGATACCATGTTCGTCCATAATCTCTCCAAGATAGCCTGGGGGATCATCCCATGCGTTTTGAAGTGCCAGCACTCGTTTCATCAAAAGAAAGCCTTTCTATGTACCAACCAGGGCAGGAGCAACCTGATAGGCGTTAACTTAAGGCTGCGTACAGCCATGTCATGTTGAGCGAAGCGAAACATCCGCTGCCGATCGACACAGATCCTTCGCTTCGCTCAGGATGGCATATTTGGCATCTTATGTTAACACCTATAGGGGCGATCCTTGCAATCGCCCCGGCAGGCCACGCCAGATATGGTGTTATTCGCCAACAAAGTCTCTGCCGCCTGTACAAGTAATTTCCACGTTCCACGATTGATCGGATTCTAGCACAATGGGCCATATGATGGTAAAACAACTTCCCTGGTGGGTGCGCTCAAAACCCGCTTCTGAACCGGTCACGGTCTCTATAGAAAAGCGCCACACCGTCGCCTCTTTGCTCAATGAGAAGCCCATATCCTGTTGCAGCCAGTTGTTCCCAACGTGGAAGTTCCGCACATCCAGCGCCTCGCCTGTGCTATCAAAGCCGCTAATTTCCAGTTCGCGCCCCTCAATGCGGTAGTATGCCTGGTCGTTTCCGCCTCCCCCCAGCAGGTGCATATTCCATTCGCAGCCAAAGCGCGTTTGCAGTTGCGTTTGCCCTTTGTTGTGGATTGTGTATGAGATAATGAGCCTTTCTTCGCCAACCGGAAGAAAGAGCTTCTTAGTCAGGCGCACAGGGAGAGGACTCAGCGCGCCTGCGCGTTTAACCTGTCCATCTCGCGCCATAGTTATGGTGATGCCCCCTGCATCCTGTTCTACGCTGGTCTCGTAGGGCTGTTCGACAAAATTGCCCTGCTCCTCGAACGCTACCCGTGCAAAATACTCAAGCGTGGTGCCCGGCGCGAGGAAATGGTCGATCAGGCTGTTGCGACGATAGCGATCCACAATGAGGTATTGATCGAGGTTGGCTTCTTTCACCCTCACAGTGGTGTGGGGCGAGCCTGGCACGTCCCCACTTTCTTCCTGGGCGCCTGTTTGCGCCTCTTTTGTTGCGCTTCTGGTTGCGGCTAACAGCTCGCGCTGTCGTCGTTCCTGCTCGTACTGCCGCAGCACCTGGTGATAGCCCTCCTCGTGCCTGGTCATCACACAGAGCAAATTGTGCATGCTGCGCCGCATATCCCACTCAAACAGCGTTCCTCCCCGCTGGGGATCTATATAGAGGTTTTGCTGATCGCCCTCGATAATCAATTCGTCCTGGCTATCGCAGTCGAAGTCGGTGAACTCATAACGCTGCCAGTGCCCGTTGCCAGAGCGCAGCCGATCGGCAGCGTTTTCTGCTTTGATGAGGTGGTGATAAATGGCAGAGCGTACATGGGCCATATAAATGCCGCCGAACAGGCCATGCCAGTACGTATCGTTGGCCTGGGCCTTCCATAAATCGAGCAGCCCGCTCTCCTCCGAGGCGCCTGCACTATACACCGCGTTATGCACGCGCAGCATCTTCTTATGCTGGTTGTTGGCCTCATGATAGCGTACCAGGAAGTTGCGCCAGAAGCCGCCACGCATGAACTGGAGTATATCGTCGCGCTGCTCCTCTTCTAGCTGGTGCAGCAGTTTGCCGAACAGGAACGATTTTTTTGGCGGCAGCGCCCATTCGGTCATCTCTATGTATGACGATGTTGGCAGGTAGATGCGCCCCAGAGCAGGAGAACTCCGCGCATATTCTCCTAATGGTGTCGTGTGTAACCAGGCGCTATTCTGTTCGAGCGCCGTGAAGAATTCCTCGACCCAGCCCGGGTGTCCATCGCTGCCCCAGCAGTATGCCCTGGTCTCCGGCCAGCTACCGAACTTCTCGCCATCATCTCCCATCACCGCAATACGATTGCCCTCCGGTGTTGCCAGGGAGCGCAACGCCTGCATGGTCTCGGCAACCGGACGCCAGGGGATCGTGTAGCGGAGCAGCTTGCTGGTAGCATACACCTTGAGCATACTTCCCTGGTCTTCGGTTACATAGTAGCCATAGAGGTCGCTCTCGTCCAGTCCCACATTCTTAAAGTGGATATCGTCAAGAATCGTCCACTCGATCCCTGCTTTCTTCAGGAAATATGGCAATCCTGGCTCCCATACACGCTCCGCAATCCATAAACCGGTTGGCGTTACACCGAAATCTCTCTCTATCCGCTCTGTCAGGCGGCGGATCTGCCCAATTTTATCTCTATCAGGAATGGAGGGCAGAACAGGTTCGTAATATCCTCCACTTACCATCTCTACCTGCCCGCGCCTGACCAGCGCTGCAATGCGCTCCACGAACTCTGGATGTGCCTCTTCCAACCAGTCCAGCAGCGAGCCTGTATAGTGGAGAGAGAGGCGTATGCTCGGATGCCGCTCCAGCGCTTCGAGCATAGGCAGATATGCTTCTTCGTAGACTTGTTGAAAAACCCATGGGAAATTGCCCACTGGCTGGTGATTGTGGATCAATAACCCAAGATGAATACTACTTGTTTGCCTGGCTTGCATTTGTTCTTTTCTCTGATTTTCAGCCCCTGGCCCCCACAAGGGAGGCCACTACATCTATGATATGGGTGCAGCAGGTTGTGTTCCACCTTTGCCATGTTGCGTAGATGTACTATAGCTTATTACCATTGGGGGATCAAGCCAGGACAAGCAAACGGTTAGGCATCATGTTTTTGCATAAAGATGGGAAGAGATCAAAAGCCGTAGGGGCGGGAGCAGGGATGAGGTATGGTAGGGGCGCTTGCGCCGCCCACGTGCCTGGCCAGCCAGCCGTTGGTAGCAGGCAATCTGCATCAGCTTGGACGACGGGGCGACGCAAGCGTCCCCGCCACTCCCAACAACCGCTCCCGCCCCTACAGCACTTTCACCTGCACGAATCAGGAACAAAAAGTCCACTTTTCTTGTGTTCTCCTGCACCCTTTGCTATACTAACGCCATCGCGAGTTTGCCATAGAGATGAAAGAGGAGGATGCGTACCGATGAATATCCAGGATGTCGTACAGCGGGCACAGAATGCAGATCTGAAACTTGTGAGATTCATGTATTGCGATAATGGGGGTATTATCCGTTGCAAGGCCACACACGCCTCGAAGCTGGCCTCACGCATGCGCGAAGGTATCGGGCAGACGCTGGCAATGCAGGCATTTACGGGCGTCGAAACGCTGGCACCTGTTAAGGGTATGGGGCCGGTGGGAGAATTTCGCCTCATTCCCGATCCCCAGACATTTGTTATTTTACCCTACGTTCCTTCTACAGGCAGCATGTTGTGCGATATGATTCGCCTCGATGGCCAGCCCTGGGAGGCTTGCCCACGTACATTCCTCAAGCGCATGGTTGCACGGCTGGCAGAGCATGGGATGCGGGCGGAGGCAGCAATTGAGCACGAATTTTATTTCGCCCGGCGCGAAGGCAATGCATACGTACCGGCTGATGATAGCCTGTGCTACAGCACCAGGGGACTGGATGACGAGGCAGAGGTTATCGATGCTGTCCTGGAGGCGCTGGAGGCGGTAGGACTCTCGGTTGAACTCTATCACGCCGAGCTTGGGCCTGCCCAGCAGGAACTTTCTATTCGCTATGCGAATGCGCTGCGAGCGGCCGATAATGTGTGTCTTGTGCGCGAGACGGTGCGCGGCGTGGCGCGCACTTTCGATCTCATTGCGACGTTTGCTCCCAAGCCTTTCCTCGATCAGGCCGGAAGCGGCGCTCATATTCATTTCAGCTTATGGGGAACCAATACCAGCGAGAAGCCTGATAGAAATCTGTTCTATGATGCGAGCCAGCGCGGGGGCTTAAGCGAGCTTGGGAAGCACTTCATTGGGGGAGTGTTGCACCACCTGCGAGGCCTGGTTGCTCTGACCTGTGGCAGCCCCAACTCCTATCGCCGTCTCCTGCCTCACTTCTGGAGCTCGGCCTATAGCGTGTATGGCTTTGACAACCGCGAGGCCGCCATCCGCATTCCATCGCTCTTCTGGGGGCGCGAACCAGATTCGGTCAACCTGGAACTGAAAAGCTCTGACCACAGCGGCAATCCCTACCTGGCTCTGGGTGGTCTCATCGCTGCGGGCCTGGATGGTATTCTCCATGAGATTGACCCGGGCGAACCGGAAGAGATCGATCCCGGGAACTATTCCGATGAAGAACGCGAGCGGCGTGGTATTCAACGCCTGCCAACATCCTTAGATGAGGCGCTGGATGAACTAGAACGAGACCAGGTGCTTATGGAGGCGCTTGGCCCGCTGCTGGCCGGTTCATATATCGCCGTCAAGCGCAATGAAGCAGCCTTCTTCAAAGACAAAAGTCCTGAAGAAGAAACGCTCCAGCACTTTTATAAGTATTAATAGTAGGTTTGACTACTTGCAGCCTGGCATCTCCTGGTGGATGCCAGGCTTATCACAGTCATAAAAGGGAACATGAAGGATGCCAGATCAGCAGAGCTATGCATATCGAATTGAGGGCGGCTATCCAGTTATTGGGGAGATTACATGCCTGGGCGCTAAAAATTTTGTCATTAAGGCCATGATTGCAGCCCTCCTGAGCGATTCACCGACCATGCTAACCAATGTGCCGGCAATCGGTGATGTAGACATTACGGCGGAGATGTTGACCTCAATAGGCGTGACCATCCAGCGCCCGGATAATGGGGTGTTGATCATCGATCCTTCTTCCATGAATACTGCGGATGTGCCGGTGCCTGATTCGGGCAGCAATCGTGCTCCTATCCTCTTGTTGAGCACCCTTTTACACCGCTTTGATACCGTCTCTGTTCCCGTTCTTGGCGGCTGCCAGATAGGGAGCAGGCCGGTAGATTTTCACCTGGAGGCCATCAGGCAATTTGGTGGAGTTGTTGATGAAACACCTGAAGGCTACGTTGCCCACAAGGTGGGGCCGCTCAAAGGTGCACACGTTCACCTGCCCTATCCGAGTGTGGGTGCAACCGAGACCTGCCTGTTCCTCAGCGTACTGGCCGAGGGTCGCACCGTTATCTCCAACGCAGCCATAGAGCCTGAAATTTTTGAACTGATCACCATGCTGCGCTCGATGGGGGCCATTATTTTTACTTCGCCGGGACGCGAGATTCGCGTGGATGGCGTCAAGAAGCTGACAGGAACACAGATGGAGGTGCTGGGAGATCGCATCGAGGCAGCATCGTGGGCATGCCTGGCCTGCGCCTCGCAGGGCAATGTGGTTGTACATGGCATTCGCCCGGATTTCCTCGGAAACTTCCTCTCTTACTTCCAGCAAGTAGGCGGCGGATTTGAATTAGTAGGCGCAAACAGCATTCGCTTCTTCCGCAAGGAAAATCTTCACTCAGCCGTGATCGAGACCGATGTGTACCCTGGCTTCTCGACGGACTGGCAGCAGCCCTTCGCTATCCTGCTCACGCAGGCCAATGGCATCTCCATCATCCATGAGACGGTCTACGAGAAGCGCTTCGGCTACCTGAAAGCGCTAGATAGCCTGGGAGCCAGGACACAGGTCGTGACCTCGTGCCTGGGCGAATCCGCCTGTCGTTACCGTGACAAGAATTACGAGCATAGCGCCATTATTATCGGGCCAACAAACTTTACAGCCGTGGATTCCATTGCCATTCCAGATCTACGGGCGGGCCTCGCCTATGTGATAGCTGCGGCGATTGCGCGTGGAACTACCACCATCACCGGTACCCACTACCTGGAACGCGGCTACGGGAACATTGTGCCAAGACTGGCAGCTATGAATCTCAAAATTGAGCGAATCCCAATGAGAGAGGAAATAAGCGTGGAAAGAAGCTGATCATATCCCTTTTATGCTCACAACAACCCACCCAGGCAACGAAATGCCCTATATAGTAGGGG
>CADDZH010000048.1 GCA_902812455.1 Chloroflexota bacterium
CTTATCCCACTGTTCGGCGGCGATAAACAGGTGACCGGGATAGGTGTGACTGACGGCGAAATAGTCGATGATGCCGTCGCGGAAGGTGGTGTTGGGCAGCGTCCAGCCGTCGTTGGTGCGGGCCACGAACGGCTCCCCGGTGAAGCTGGGGCCAACCTGGCCCGAGCTGAACGTCAAGCCGCCATCGGTCGACTCCTGCACCACCGCCCGGCCCGAGTTGGAGAAGAGCTTGGCGAAGTTCGTGTACTCAAGGAAGAGATTGCCGTTGGGGTCCACGTCCAGGTACACGTAGGTGTTGAAGCCGCCGAGGCGGCTCACGACTCGCGGCTGGGAGAAGGTCTGGCCGCCATCGGTCGAGCGCGCGAAGTAGACCTGGCCGCTGACCAGCGAGAAGATGGTGAAGGCCACGTAGACGTTGTTGGTTTTGCCCGTCCAGTCGGCGGCGATCCACTCCTTGTCGTACTCCTGGCCAAGGCCTTTCTGGCTGGTGAACTGGTCCACCACGACAGGCGGGCCCCACTGGCTGCTCCCTGCCGCACGCTTGTTGACGGCGATCTCGTTCTGTAGATTGTTAAAATTAAACGCCAGCACCGCGCTGTAGGCGTTGCCCTGGGCATCGAAGGCGACGTTGGGGTCGGTGGTGGCATCCCATTGCGTCGAGCCACTGCCCGGCGTGCAGGTGTAGCCCGGCAGCAACTGGTTCTGAACCGAGCCGCCCGAGAAGTCGTAAGAACCGAGGTGGAAGCGGTAGACGCTAGACCAGTCGGTGCCGCTGGTAGCCGGGCTGCTGAAGAAGAACTTCGAAAGCCCAAGCATGTGCTTGGCGTTGGTGGGATCGACCGCGATGGCCGACTCGCTGCGGTTGGTGGCATAGGTGCCGGCCGCGCACTGTTCGTTGCCGTCGGTGCCATTGCCGGCCACCGGCGAGCTGACCACGGTTTGAGCCAGAGCCGGCGGGGCTACCAGCAGCAGGCAGGCGAGCACGGCCAGCAGAGGCGCGAAGAGCGCTTTGCGCATGAGCTTACCTCCATTGTGTCATACCCGGGCGCTGCCCGGGAGAAGAGATTCTACATGGATCCTGTCCGAAACCGTGAACAAACATATACCCCAAAGTCGACAGTGCCGAACCAGAGCTCATACGAAACAGCAAAAATCGGTCTAGCCTCTTCTCCCTCCTTTCTAGCTTATCAACGCAAACCCGATCTAGCAAAACAGTGATAGCAGCATTATATCACGATCATATAAAACCTCAAGAGAATCTGCCTGAAACGTAATAAAACTCGATCAAGCTCAAAAGTATCTTCCTGGCCATGCGCTCGCTCTCCATCTGCATTCCCCCGTGACAGAATTTAACATCAGCTTAAAATCTCCTTAATACTGGCAGAGTAGAATGATAATGGAAGGTCAAGTAGACAGCTATCCTTACGTATATTCTCCTATCAAAGGCACAAAGTAAGCTGGCCCAAGATCGTGGAGGTGTAATGTTCCTTGCAGTTTACGGCCGGCTTGTACTGCGTGACGTGTTCTACCCTCTTCAATGGGCATGACAATAGAGCCACCTTCCTTGAGCTGCTCGAGTAATGGTTGAGGAATGCTTTTACCGCCAGCCGTCACCAGAATGGCATCAAATGGCGCGTATGCCGGGAGCCCCTTTGTGCCATCACCGAGAAAAACAGAGACATTTGTATATCCCAAATGACGCAGGACCGATCTGGCTCTGTCTGCTAAAGATGGCAACCGCTCAATCGTATAAATTTCTTTGGCGAGCAGGGAAAGAATGGCAGCCTGATACCCGCATCCGGTCCCAATTTCCAATACGCGCTCATGTCCCTGAAGATGGAGCGCCTGGGTCATGCGAGCCGCCAGGGAGGGCTGCGTAATGACCTGGTTTTCTCCTATCGGCAGAGGCCTATCGGCATACGCTTGATCTGTATACTCAGGAAAAACAAACTCGTGCCTGGGTACGCTCAGGAAGGCCTTGAGCACGCGCTGGTCTGTTACTCCCGCAGGGAGAATAGCCTTCTCAACAAGTGCCTGTCTTGCCTTCGCAAAAGGATCAACGTCGCTCATTTCAGCAGTCTTTTTTCTCCAATCCAATAGGAGTGTACTGGCTGTAAAAGAGGTATTTTCATCCGCTTCCCTAGAGACATCCCGCTTCCTCAATTATACAATGACATGCATAGTGTACCTGATGAACTTATATTCCCACGCTTTGCAGCCAGGCAGGATGGGCCAGCCAGAGGGCCGCAAGCCCGAGCAGAACGATCCCGATCAGTGGACTGAGCCGCTGCCCGCCAGGATAGGCCTTCTCGATGACCATTACCCCGGTCAGAAGCGCCATCGAGAGCAGGCTGTTCACCCCAATGCCAAACATGACCAGCATCAGCGCCCAGCAGCAGCCGAGGCAGAACAAACCGTGGCGCAGGCCCAGGCGCCAGGCTGGTCCTATCCCCTGGCGATAGTAGCGCACGAAGAAACTGAATGGGCTGCGGCACTGCTTGAGACAGCGCGTCTTCAGTGGAGTGAATTGGAACACACCCGCAATGGCGAAGGTGGCCGTGCCAATCACCCACGAGTGCATGTAGAGCCAGAACCAGTGATCCACGAGCCAGTGGATGCGGGTATCTCCCAGAAACGCCACGAGCGCAAATGCCGTCCAGACGACGGCATAAGCAGCGAGGAACGCTGCCGGCACCGCAAGTGGCCGTCGCTGCTGGCGACCGGCATACACGATCATATTGACCATCGGCATGCTGGATGGCAGCATCATGCCCATCGTCATAACTTGCCAGCACGCCAGGAACACGACCAGGGCCACCAGCACCGGCAGATGGCTCTCCTCCAGCAAGTAGTGATGATTGATCAGCTCACTCTGGTTGGTGAGAACCGCTAGCACGGCGAGCGTCCAGGCGGTGGCCACCAGCGCCCAGGGCCAGAGGACCAGTGCCCGACGGCGTTCTCGGGCGCTGTCCTTTCTATCAGCGACTTCTGTGACACGCATCGGACACCTCCTTTTCCTCGCTGCTTCCCGTTATGCTTCGAAGTGGAATATGCCCTGAATGGCGTTATGGTTCTGCAAGTCCACATCATGACCCAGCGCCGGCACCTGTGAACGGTAGCGTTCGGCCCTACCCACATAGGCCGGCGAGCCGGGAATGGTCGAAAAGACGCTCTCGTGCAGCGTGGTGGCCTCTCCCGTCGGTCCAGTCAATGGCACTAACTCTGCCTGGACCCCCTGTCCCATGAGTAGTGTGCCTCTGCCCTTGTCAACCTTGAAAGTGATAGGGACGCGCTCGACCCCCACCACCTCACCGATCAGGGAGGCCAGATCGGCAATTGCGCCGCCCAGCTTGCCTGTGAACACCGACAACAGCGCATCTTGCTGCTCCTGCGTCGCTTTTTCGTCGACATAAACCATCGCCCGCCAGTTCCCGTTGAAGACATTCCCAGGAATATGTACACTCAAGCCAATAGTCAGGCCGGAGACATCAATGCCCTGGATGGTGCCCCTATCGACGTGCCAGGCGAGCGCGGAATCGCAGGTCCCTCCATCTGGGTCCGCCCCTACCCAGCATGGACACAGGACACCGCATGTGCAAACCTCTAATAAGCGTCCTTCCAACTGATACTTGATACCTGCTTGTGTTGTCATGTTCGTCTTTCCTTTCTGCTTCTCCCCTTAGAAGCATGGTCTGTTTAGCTTACTATCAACCCTTTGTGAATAAGGGAACACAGTCATTTGCTCTTAGTATGCCTGGAAAGGCAGCTTGAGAGAATGGCATCCACTAATCAATTAGTAGTCAAGTATTGTCATGCAGGATTCATTGTCTCGATGCGAACCGATCTGCTACAATGACCTCCACAAAACGTTTACCTCAGTAGAGTGGTTCATTTTTAGTTTGGTGCAGCAGTCGCATGGACTGCGACCGCTCACGTGTGAAATGAGCGTTCGTCGTATCAAGATTTCGGATGGCAGATAGGGGATACATGCAGAAGGGAGGATGCCTGCGGTGAAAAAGGCTGCTCAGGCGATCCCAAATCGGCAGTTGAGACAGGAGCGTGAACGGCGCTGCTGGTCACAATTAGAAGTAGCTGATCGGATAGGAACGACCTCACTCAACGTGAGTCGATGGGAGCGAGGTATCACGTTCCCCACTCCTCACTTCAGACAACAACTCTGCGCCCTCTTTGGCAAGAGCGCCAGTGAACTCGGCTTGCTGCAAGACGAGACCACTGACAGCCAGGAGCCCAATCCTCCCCATTCACTACCGCCTCTCTGGAGCACGGTCTCTCCCCCTCCTCAAGCGCCGAGCAAAGCGGAAGAACGCAGGCTCGTGACCATCCTCTTTGCTGATGTGATGGAGTCCACGACACTCTATGAGACACTCGATCCCGAAGATACGCGCGCCTTGATGAGCCGCTATTACGCGCTTGCACGTCGTATCATTAGCCATCATGGAGGCACCCTGGGGAAGTTCATGGGCGATGCAGTAATGGCGGTCTTCGGCCTGCCGCGCGCCTATGGAGATGATGCCCAGCGAGCACTTGCTGCCGCCCTGGCATTGCGCCAGGTTGTTATGGATGATTTCCTGCTAGGGAAGCACTTGCTGTTGCGTATGGGCGTCAATACGGGTGAGGTAGTGGCGACCAGTGACTCATCCAATGGAGATTTCCTGGTCACCGGGGACGCGGTGAACGTAGCAGCCCGGCTACAGCAGTCAGCAAATCCAGGTGAGATTATCGTCAGCGAGCGGACAGCAAGTGCGTCCCGGAATGCCTTCCTCTTTGGCAATCAGCGCCTCACCGAGGTAAAGGGCAAGCGCCAGCCTCTACCGGTGTTTCCCCTCTTGCAGGCGAGGCTGGTACGCAACGTGGGTCGGCCACCACTGGTAGGACGCCGGCAGGATCTGCTGCAGCTCGACCTGCTGCGGAGGCGGACGCTGGAAGAACGGCGACCACACCTGGTTTCCATTGTGGCACCTGCAGGTACCGGCAAGACACGCCTTCTGGAGGAGTTTCTGGCTCACCTTGATCCGGCGGAGGGATTCCAGGTCGCGCTGGCACGCTGCTCTCCATATGGACAGACACTGACCTACTGGCCCCTGCGCGGCCTGCTGACCGGGCTGCTGGGTGAAGAAATCGACAAACCGCACGTCGTCAATGCCTTTGTACAGGGGGGACAAACGCCTGAAGATGCAGCGCGCCTGGCCGATTTCGTGTTGACCACGCTGGGCGTTGAACAGGAAGAGGTCGCCGACCGCGAGAGTATTTTTGCTGCCTGGCGTCTGCTCATTGAGGCCCTCGCACGCCAGGCGCCGCGTGTTGTGGCGTTTGAAGACCTGCACTGGGCAAGCGAGAGCCTGCTCGATCTAGTTGAGCACCTCATGCACGCGCGGGTGCAAGCACCGCTCTTGATGCTCGTTCTGAGTCGACCGGAGTTACTGGATCGCCGTCCCACCTGGGGTGGAGGGCAGCAGAACTTTACCACCCTTATGCTGCAACCGCTCTCCGAGCCCCAAACGAGGGAGCTGGTCAAGCACGTGGCGGCGGGACTGGATCAGGCGCTTCGCGACCGCGTCGTGGAGCGTTCAGGGGGGAATCCTTTCTTTGCTCTGGAACTCATACGCGGGATAGGTGAGCGCGGGATGGGCGAGAAAAATGCCACAGCCAACATGCTGCCAGATACCGTGCATGCCGCGGTGCTTGCCCGCCTTGACCTGCTCTCGCCACAGGAACGGGCCGTTGTACAGGTGGCTTCCGTCGCCGGGCGAGTCTTCCGTGTTGCAACGCTGGAGTCTGTTCTGGAGCACTTGACCGTGAGTGAGATTGACAGGGCACTCGATGGATTGATGACACGCCAAATCGTTGTGCAGGCTGCGGGTGGAACCTTCACATTCAACCACGTGCTCATTCGTGACGTGGCCTATGGGACTCTTTCCCGTGCAGAGCGGGTGCGCATACATAGTAAAATTGCATCCTGGTTTGAAGCGTTCGCGTCTGAGAAGCTGGATGAGTTCACGGAACTCATCGCCTACCACTACCGGGAGGCCGTGAAGCTTTCGCAGCAATCGGCGGTGCCCCTGGAGTTGCCCATCGATCTTGCTCGTGTCATCTACTTCCTCGAACGGGCAGGCCTGCTCGCCAGTCGTTCCGGTGCATTGGCAGAGGCTCGTGCCTATCTGCAAAGCGCTATTGAGTTGGCTCCCGAGGAGGAGCACTTGCGCCTCTATGAGTATCTTGGAGATGCTCTCCTACAGGGCCATACCGCTGTGGACGCATATTACGAGGCAATCGCATACTGGCGCAGGTCAGAGGGGCAGGATCCATTGGTCGGGGCGAGGCTGCTCCGCAAGTTGCTCGTAGCCTATACCCGCTGGAACGTCTGGGACGTTCAGGCGCGGCCCCCGCAGGAGGAACTGGATGGCCTGCTGGCAGAAGCGCAAAGGCTTGCGAATGCGGCGGCTGACGAGGAAGAACGCTGGCGAGTTCGCCTCGCTGGCATCAGGTTGTTAGCCTGGCGACAGAACAGCACGATGCAAGAAGCGGACGAAGCACGCGCCCTGGCTCTCGCGACAGCGGCACATTTCGAGGAGCGGGGCGATTGGGTCTCCTTCAGCGCGGCCCTGAACGGCTACATTGTCTTCTCGTACAGGATTGGTGCCGATGATGACGCGCTTGAGGCATTGCGACGCCGGCCAGCCGTCTCAGACCTGCCTGTAACCGAACGTGCTGATGAGCTGCAGTTGATGGCGGCGACCCTCTTCAACCGGGGCAACTATTCCCTCTGTATCGAGGTCGTGCGTGAGGGCCTGGCGGAACTTCGACCGAGCGAACCGGTAGTGCATCTTGACGCGGCCATCGCCCATGCCACCTGGGCGCTTCTCTACAGTGGGCGCTGGTCCGAGTTCAATGACTTCATGCCCGCGCTTGAAGACATCTGGGAACAGATCCAGTACGGCGTTGGCGCAAACACGCATGTGGCAGGCAGCTATATCTGCGCGCTTCATATTGCCCTAGCACAGGAGGACAGGGCTTGCGCTGGCGCTGCTATTCAGGTACTGGAACGCTGCTTTTCAAGCGAACAGGTCAACGCACGTGCCTTGCTCGCTGCCTACCGCGAGGACAATCCAGGCCATCTCACTTTTGAGCCATCCAGTGATGAATGGACCATACCCATCCTCACATACTTGAACGAGCGTGGGATAGCGGCCCCGCGAGCACTCATTGCACGAGTAAACACCTTAATCTCCTCTTTGCCGATTGACTGCTTTATTCGCCTCCTTGAGATCGCCGAAGCGTTGGCAGGAGAGGACGACGCACGGCTGCCGGTAGCCATCGACGAGGCGGAAACACATGGCCTGATGGCGCACGCAGGGCGCATGCGCATTGTGCTCGCTCAGCGAACAGGTGATCTGGTGCAGCTTGAGTGTGCCCGGCGTATGCTTGAGCGGATCGGAGACCGCCAATTCCTCCGGCGGTTAGAGAAAATTTCGGCGGAGCTAAATAACGATGAGTAAGGCTCTCGTATCGGATTCTCCTGCAACGCGATAACGATTTCTGCTACCTGCGTGATAGTACTTGATGCGTACTTGACCAGTAGTTGCCATTCTTAAACAAGACACCTTTCAGGCATACTTATTAGAAGAGAATGACCGGGCGCTCTTATTCACAAACGGTTGACAGCAAATGAGATATCTCATAAAGGAGGGAGCATCACATGAGGGCACGCTATCCTGATCAAGAGGGCTTTGTCGAACGTAACGGCGTCAGAATCTTTTACGAAGTCTTTGGAACAGGCGAGCCTACAGTGCTGCTGCTCCCCACCTGGTCGATCGTCCACTCGCGCATCTGGAAGGCGCAAGTCCCCTATCTTGCCCGTCATTGCCGGGTCATCACCTTCGATGGGCGCGGCAATGGCCGGTCGAGCCGGCCTGCAACTCCAGAGGCGTATAGTGACAGAGAGTTTGCTGCCGATGCCCTGGCGGTGATGGATGCCACGGCGACAGAACAGGCCGTACTCGTCTCGATATCGAGAGGCGCCTGCTGGGCGCTACTGCTGGCCACCGAACACTCTGAGCGAGTTGCAGGGGTGGTGTTTATTGGCCCGGCGCTCCCCCTCACCCCCTTAAGTGCAGAGCGCAGGGTCTATGCTTCGTTCGATGAGGTGCTGGATACCGACAAGGGTTGGGCCAAGTACAATCGCCACTACTGGCTCAAGGACTACCCCGGCTTTGTTGAATTCTTCATGTCAAAGATCTTCACTGAGCCGCACTCCACCAAGCAGATCGAGGATGCGGTGGGCTGGGGACTGGAAACAACCCCCGAGGTGCTGATCGCGACCCAGGTTGCACCCTACGAGGTGAACCAACAGACTGCCGAAGAATTCGCCCGCCGTGTACAATGCCCGGTGCTCGTCATCCATGGTGATGAGGATACCATCCAACCCCACGCGCGAGGCGCCAGGTTGGCCGAACTGACGGGCGGCACACTGGTGACCATCGAGGGCGGCGGACATTGCCCCCATGCTCGCGACCCGGTGAAGTTTAACCTGTTGTTGCACGACTTCATCCAGCCTTCACCTGCGCCCACTTTGACCTGGCAGCGCGGCAGGAAGCGCCGCAAGCGCGCCCTCTACATTTCCTCGCCGATCGGGCTGGGGCATGCCCAGCGCGACGTTGCCATTGCTGACGAACTGCGAAGCCTGCGGCCCGACCTCGAGATCGACTGGCTGGCCCAGCACCCGGTCACCGAAGTGCTCAAGGCGCGTGGCGAACGCATCCACCCGGCCAGCGCACACCTGGCGAACGAGTCACGCCACATCGAGAGCGAATCCGCCGAGCATGACCTGCACTGTTTCCAGGCCTGGCGCCGCATGGATGAGATCCTCGTCGCCAACTACATGCTCTTCCACGACGTGGTCAACGAGGAGCAGTACGACCTGTGGATCGGGGATGAAGCCTGGGAGCTAGACTATTACCTGCACGAGAACCCCGAAGAGAAGCGCGCCGCCTACGTCTGGCTGACCGACTTCGTCGGCTGGCTGCCTCTGCCCGATGGTGGTGAACACGAAGCCTTCCTCACCGCCGACTACAATGCAGAGATGGTCGAGCACATCGAGCGCTTTCCCCGGCTGCGCGACCGCGCCATCTTCGTGGGCAACCCCGAAGACATTGTTCCCGATACCTTCGGAGCGGACTTGCCGGCTATCCGGGCCTGGACCGAGCGACACTACGACTTCGCCGGTTACATTACGGGCTTCGACCCGGCAGCTTTCGCTGACCGGGAGGCGATCCGGGCAGAGTTGGGCTACCGGCCCGATGAGAAGGTGTGTATTGTGGCGGTCGGCGGCTCTGGTGTGGGCCAGCACCTGTTGCGGAGAGTCATGGCAGCCTTTCCCGAGGCGAAGCGGCGGGTGCCAGAATTGCGCATGATCGTCGTAGCTGGTCCGCGCATCGATCCGCAGTCGCTCCCCAAAGTGGAGGGGCTCGAAGTGCGCGCCTATGTCTACGAGTTGTACCGGCACCTGGCAGTGTGCGATCTAGCAGTGGTGCAAGGCGGACTGACGGCGGCGATGGAACTGACGGCCAACAAGCGCCCGTTTCTCTACTTCCCCTTGCGTCACCATTTCGAGCAGAACTTCCACGTGCGGTACCGGCTCGATCGCTACCAGGCCGGGCGCTGTATGGACTTTGAGCAGGCAACGCCAGAGATTATCGCCGTGGCCATCGCCGAGGAGATTGGCCGGAAGGTGGTGTACCGCGATGTCGAGCACGATGGTGCCGCACGAGCTGCAGCCCGCATTGCCGAGCTCATCTGAGCTTTAGGAGGAGAAACTCATTCGTCCCACTGCCGTGTGTGCCAGCAGCTTCTGCCCGTTCTTCCAGAAGAGCTTCTCTTTTACCTCCGGCTTGAACTCGATCTTGATTGCCTCAAAGTCCTTCAGCCAGCGCTGCGGCGTAATAAAGGGATAATCCGAGCCGAACAAGAAGCGATCCTGCAGGCGCGTGGCAGCTTCGCGCAGCAGCGCTTCAGGGATGTAGCGCGGTGACCAGCCGGACAAGCTTTTAACATATAACTATTCAATAATTCCTCTTTCAGCCGCTACTCTGGGCCCATTGCTGACAGAGTTGCAATCCCTCCTTGCTTGATAGACACACCTCTCACGTCACCAGAGGTCCAATCTCCCGCTACAAAGTCTGCATCCTTGCTTGACTCGTTGTGTGTTATACTACCGAGTGTTGGAGATGGAGGTGAAATTCTCAACGACGTGGGGTACTGTCTGAATGAACAGGGGAATGCAACAGAGCGACCTTGCAGAAGCCCGTTCTGGAGGGCCACAGAGAAAGGAGGCTGATCCTTTGCCAGAGCCAGATGTGTTGGTGACCAAGTTCACGATCCCACCGGTTCGTGCCCGGCTACTTCCTCGCGAGGTTCTGATCGAGCGGTTAAACCAGAGCTGCAGGCTCCCTCTGGTGCTGCTCTCAGCGGGCGCGGGTTTTGGCAAAACGACGCTCCTGGCCGCCTGGGCCAGTCAATACACCCACCCGGTGGCCTGGCTGACGCTCGACCCCCTGGATAACGATCCGCAACGCTTCTGGATCGCGGTCCTCACAGCTTTGCGCACGCGCTTTCCCACGCTAGGGGAAGAGGTGTTCGCTCGTTTGCAGGAGCCACAGCCGCCTCACCTGATCCCGCTGCTCACCTCACTGGTCAATGATCTGGTCGCCTGCGGGCAGGAGGTCGTGCTCATTGTGGATGACTATCACCTGATCGAAGAGCCAGGCATCCACGCCTCGTTCAGCTACTTGCTCGATCACGCTCCCTCCTGCCTGCACCTGCTCCTCTCCAGTCGCGTCGATCCTCCTCTGGCACTCTCGTGTTGGCGCGCAGGGGGACAGATGGCCGAGTTCCGCGACCACGACTTGCGGGTCAGCGAGCACGAGGGAAGCCTCTTCCTGCAGCAGGTCATGGGGGTGCATCTTGACGCAGAGGACGAACACCGCTTGGTGCAGCGCACGGAGGGCTGGCTGGTCGGCTTGCAACTGGCGGCGCTCTCCCTTTCCCGGCAGGACGACCCTTCCGCCTGGGTCTCCGCCTTCAGTGGCACTCAACGCCTCATCCAGGACTATCTGCAAGACGAAATCCTGGCACGCCAGAAGCGGGCGATCCGGCGGTTCTTGCTGCGGGTCTGCATCCTGCCACGTATGAACGCCTCCCTCTGTCAAGCCGTGACCGGGAAAGCAGACAGCCAGCAGATGTTAGAAACGCTGGAACGGAACCATCTCTTTGTAGTTGCCCTCGATGAGCAGCGGCAGTGGTATCGGTTGCATGACCTGTTTCGCGAGGCACTATTAGCCCGCTTGAAGGTGACCCAGCCAGCACTGTTGCCCAGGCTAAACGAGCAAGCTGCCCGCTGGTACGAGCAGCAGGGACTCCTTCCCGATGCCATCGAAGTCGCCCTCAGTGCTGGAGCCTTCGAGTGCGCGGCCGACCTGATTGAGCGCAGCATCACCCCGGGGAGCTTGCGCAATGCGTATCACACCCTGTGCCGCTGGCTGGGACAGCTGCCGAAAGAGATCCTGCAGGCCCGGCCAGAACTGAGTTTTCTGTATGGCCAGGCCCTGATGTTCACGATGCCACGAAGAGCGCCCGCCGCCTGGGCCTGCATTGAGCCGCCCCTCCAGTGGGCGGAGCAGGGCTTTGAAGCCACGGGTCAGCGGGAGCGGCTCGGCGAAACGCTGGAATTACACGCTGCGCTGGCCTTCTTTCAAGGAGATCTCGCCAGTGCTTTTGCCCTGACCCGGCGAGCCTCCCCGCTCCTTTCCCAGCAGAGCACACTGTATGCTGCTTCTCTGTCCCTCGTCGGGTTAGAACACGCTCTGGCGGGCCATCTGGAGGCGGCCTGGCAACGTTTCCTGGAAAGCCAGCGCATCGCGCTCAACCGCGCTGACCTTCCTGTGACGGCTACCTCATCGCTGTTGATGGGGGAGGTGTGTCGGGCCCGTGGCGAACTACAAGGGGCCTCGCGTTACTACCACCAGGTGCTGGTTCTTGAAGAGAAGGACCCGGAGAACTTCCAGCAGCAACTCATGACCGAGACCGGGGACCGAGAGCTGTTCTTTGTGTCCTGGGCGTATCACAACCTTGCTCAGCTTGCGTATGAATGGAACGATTTGGAGACTGCACAGCAGTATCTCTCGCAGGCGCAAGCCCTTGGAGAAGACCCGGAGCAAGAAATCCATATCCTGACCTCTGGTGGACTGATTCGTACACGTCTGCTGCAGCGCTGCGGAGAAAGCGTCCAGGCTCACAACCTCTTGGAAAGATGGGGGAGGCAGGCCCGCTTCCCCTGGGTTCTCAGAGCTATCCACACAGCCCAGGCCAGGCTGCACCTGGAGGTGGGATATCTGCCCGTGGTCGAGCGCTGGTCCCGTACCAAAGACCACTTCTTCGGTTTCCCGCTGCGAGAACGAGATCGGGCGCTACCTTCTGTATTCCAGGAGGAAGAAGCACTGCTGGTGGCGCGCTGGCTCCTTGCGCAGGAGAAGACAGAGGAAGCGCTCCAGGAGCTGGCTCCGTGGAGAGAGCAAGCGGAGATCCAGGGACGTATGCAGAGGCTCCTGGAAATCCTGACCCTGGAAGCCCTGGCTCACTTTGCGGCTCGCGCGCTCCCTGCGGCCCGCTCCACCCTCCTGCAGGCGTTGAGGCTGGCTCAGCCGGAGCATTTCCAGCGCCTGTTTCTCGATGAAGGCCAGCCGATGCAAACCCTCCTGAAGAGCACGCTCAAAGAGATCCAGGAGCCAGTGCTGGCGCTCTATGTGCGTCGGCTGCTGGAGGCGTTTGAGCGGGAGCAGGGGCCAGCAGCTTCTTCCACTGCGTTAGACTCCTCGGCACTGCTCGAACCTCTTACGCCCCAGGAACAACGGGTCTTACGCCTGCTGGCCGAGGGAGCCTCCAATCAACAAATCGCCGCGCAGTTGGTGATCGAGCTTTCGACGGTGAAGAAGCATATGACCAATCTCCTCGCGAAGCTAGGAGCGACCAATCGCACGCAGGCCGTGGTGCGCGCACGGGAGTATGATCTGCTCTAGCAACCTGGCCGTCTTCCCACGCTGCGGTCCGCAACGACATCGAGTCAAGAGGTTTCAGGTTCTCTTCTCCCTCGTTTTCCCTGATGCTCCTGTGGTCTTCTCTTCCTAATCTCCCGCTTCACATTCCCCTCGTCTCCAACATACTACCAACAGTCTACTTTGGTCTACTGTGTAAGGGCGGGATGATGCGGTATGCTTGTCTCAGACAAGCGGCAGGAACTGGAAAGGAGCGTCAACGCACATGAGGTGCCACATCCGTATTAAAGGACTCCTTGACCCGTCCTGGCAGGATTGGTTCGGGGGATTGGAGATCGTGCAGGAGCAAGAGGGCACCACGCTGTTTTTGGGTTCGTTAGAGGACCAAGCAGCGCTCCATGGCATCCTGGCAAAGATTCGTGGCCTCGGCCTGGATTTGCTCTCGTTTGAAATCCGCGAGGCGTTTCCATCTGAGGAACAAAGTCAACTGCGCTGAAATGAGCTTTCCACGGATGACCCGAGCTGCCCTCGCGAAACAGCCTCGTGTGGCACGGGTCTGGCTTCTTTCCTTGCCGCTGTTCTTCTCGTTGTCTCCGTTGATTGTGTGTCTTGCTCGAAGGAGGAGAAAACACATGGACCCGATCCGACTGTTCTCTCTCATCTCGTGGATTGCTTTGCCAACCGTGATGTTTGGTGGCTATTCGCTGTTGGGGTTGCTGGTACGTGGCAACCCCTGGCTCACCCCCTTTCGCACGGCGTACTTCCGGGCTGGTCACGCCCATGCCGGAGTCTTACTTCTCATGTCCTTGTTGTACTACACCTATCTGGCCCAGACCACCTTCTCGAGCGGTCTCAAGCTGCTCGCCTGTTGCGTGGTGCTGATTGGTCTGCTCGCGCAATCGGGTGGGTTTTTCCTGCACATGCTGGTGGGAAAGCAGGGGCGTGTCTCTGCCGGAACTCTGGTCACGATCCTGGGTGCGTTGCTACTGGCCTTCGCCGCCTTGCTGCTCGCCTATGGCCTGCTCGTCGCGCGCTCCCTTTGACGATCCCTCGTCCATGTTTTCTGAGAAGGAGGTTTGCTCTTCATGATGACCCTCATTGTTCTGTTTGTCTCGTTGCTCGTCTTTCGGGGCCTCGGCGTCCTGGGAGTGCCTTTGTTCCTGACCTGGCACGACTCGGCCCTCTGGGCATTATCTGTAATGGTCCTCTTTACCGCCAGCGCCCACTTTACGACTCTCAAAGAGGATCTCATCAAGATGGTGCCGAGCTTTTTCCCCGCTCCGCGCCAGATCGTCTTTGCCACTGGTCTGTTGGAGATCGCCGGGGCCATTGGCTTGCTGATCCCGCCGGTACGAACGGCTGCCGGCATCTGCCTGGCCCTCTTGTTCGTAGCCATGTTTCCGGCGAACATCAACGCGGCGTTGAGGCAGGTCCCCCTGCGTGGCAGGCCAGCAACCCCCCTCTGGCTGCGCCTCCCGATGCAGGTGCTCTTCATCGCTCTGGCTTTGTGGATCGCCCTGGGATAACGGAGGAGGTCAACGATGCCACTCCATCGAGGAACGCTGGCACCAAGTCCTCTCGGCTTGCATTTAGAGAGGGAATCTCGTCATTAAGAAAAGAAAAAAAGGAGTCACAAGATGAACGTTCAACCATTCACCATCGCTGTTCCACAAACTACCCTGGACGACCTGCATGAGCGTCTGGCTCGCACCCGCTGGCCTGACGAAGCCGAGAATACGGGTTGGAACTATGGCACGAATCTGAACTACTTGCAGGAACTCGTACATTACTGGCAGCATTCCTACGACTGGCGCGCTCAGGAGGCGAAGCTGAACCAGTTTGCCCAATTTCGCGTGCAGGTCGATGGTCAGCACATCCACTTCATCCACATGCGGGGCAAAGGACCTAACCCGACGCCGCTCCTGCTGCTCCACGGCTGGCCAGATTCATTCTACCGGTTCCACAAGATCATCCCTCTTTTGACCGACCCTGCGAGCTATGGCGGGAACTCCGAGGACTCCTTTGACGTGATTGTGCCGTCATTACCGGGCTTTGGCTTCTCGGACCGTCCCAAATTCCCTGGCGGGATGAAGTCACTCCGCTCTGCCTCGTTGCTCTCGAAGTTGATGACCGAGGTGCTTGGCTACCAGCGCTATGCTGTCGGCGGTGGTGATATCGGCGGCCGGGTCACGCGCCTGCTGGCTCTGGCCCATCCCGAGCAGGTGCTTGGTATCCACCTCACCGACATCGGCTTTCCCAGAGAGATCACGTTTCCTCCCGACGTACCGAATCCTTCGCCTGCAGAGGGTCGCTTCCTCGGCTCGGTCGGGATGTGGTTTTTCCAGGAAGGCGCGTATGGCGCGCTGCAAAGTACCAAACCACAGACGATTTCTTACGCGCTCTCTGACTCGCCTGTGGGCCTGGCTGGCTGGATCGTCGAGAAGTTCCGTGCCTGGAGCGATTGCGACGGCGAGATCGAGAAGAGCTACACCAAAGATGAGCTGCTGACCAATGTCATGATCTACTGGGTGACGGGAACCATCTCTTCGAGCGCACGGTTATACCTTGAGGACGCTTTCCAATCGGCACCCCAGCTCTCGGTGGGACAGTACATCGAAGTCCCGGCAGGGGTGGCGACCTTCCCCAAAGATCTGACCTATCCACCGCGCGAACTGGGCGAACGCTTCCTGCGTGTCGCGCGCTGGACCGAGATGCCCCATGGTGGACACTTCGCAGCATTGGAGGAACCGGAGCTGCTCGCCGAAGATATACGCGCCTTCTTCCGTCCTCTGCGGTCTGCCACTACAGGCTAAGGAAGAATTGAGAAGCTGAGAAACCAGAGCAAAATGCACAAAGGAGAACTGTCACTATGAGTATCCAACCCTTTACCATCAACATTCAAGAGGCCGCCCTCGACGACCTGCGTGATCGCCTGGCTCGCACGATCTTCCCCGATGAGGCCGAGGGATCTGGCTGGGCATACGGAATCAGCCTGGCGTACATGAAGGAGGTCGCCGATTACTGGCGGCATCGCTATGACTGGCGCGCACACGAAGCGGCTCTCAATCGCTTTGCCCAGTTCAAAGCAGATGTTGATGGGGTCGGCATCCATTTCATCCACGAGCGCGGCAAGGGATCCAACCCGACGCCCTTGCTGCTGCTCCACGGGTTTCCCGACTCGTTCTATCGCTACCATAAAGTGATAGATCGGCTCACTGATCCGGCCAGATATGGCGGCGATCCGAAGACCTCGTTTGACGTGATTGTGCCTTCTCTCCCTGGGACAGGCTTTTCTGATCGCGTGGCCTTTAGCGATGACACCAACGCCGACCTCTTTGCCAGGCTGATGACCGAGGTGCTGGGCTACGAGAAATTTGTCTCGGCGGGCGGGGATCATGGAGCCATCATCACCCAGGCCCTGGCGCGCAAACATCCAGAAAGCCTCATCGGGATCCATCTGACCGATGTGGGCTATCCCGATCAAAATACCGACTTCTCGCAGCTCTCCCCTGCCGAAATAGAAATGGCCCAATGGGTGCAGCGATGGTTTATGGAAGAAGGGATGGGCATCAACATGATCATGGCGACCAAACCCCTGACCCTGGCCTACGGTCTGAACGACTCGCCGGTTGGACTCGCCGCCTGGCTCATCGGTTATGGAAGCAGCGGGCAGCACGGGAAAGAGGAGCTGGAAAACCGTTTTCGCCGCGATGAATTGCTCACCAATGTCATGATCTACTGGGTGACGCAAACCATTTACTCAGCAGCGCGCGCCTATTACGAAAATATGCACGTTGCCAGTGGCGGCGGAATTAGCAAGAGTGAAGCGGTTCCTGCAGCCGTGGCCCATTGTCCCTACGACCCGCCCTTGCCTCGTGAGTGGGCTGCGCGCCAGGTCAATCTGGTCCATTTTACCGATTTCCCTCGTGGCGGTCACTTCATGGCCTGGGAAGAGCCGGAGCTGTACGCAAAGGATGTGCAGGAGTTCGTGAGCGAGCTGCGTCAATAACATCCTGTGAGCGCTCCGTCTGAGATTCATCGACTTCTTAAAGACAAAAAACCGGTTCTCGTTGCCTTTGATGGCCACAGTGGCGAGGGAAATCTCCGTAAAAAGAGGGTTGAATTGCCAGAACATGGCCACGCCGCCGACGGCGGCGTGGCCATGTTCTGGCAAGTCGCCTTACGAGGAGAAGTGCATCTGCGCAATAGCTGTATGCGCCAGCAGCTTCTGCCCATTCTTCCAGAAGATTTTCTCCCGTACCTCCGGCTTGAACTCGATCTTGATTGCCTCAAAGTCCTTCAGCCAGCGCTGCGGCGTAATAAAGGGATAATCCGAGCCGAACAAGAAGCGATCCTGCAGGCGCGTGGCAGCTTCGCGCAACAGCGCTTCAGGGATGTAGCGCGGTGACCAGCCGGACAAATCGTTGTAGATATTCGTTTTGTGCTGCATTGCCGCGATCATCTCTTCGTGCCAGGGCCAGGAGGGATGCGCCCCGATAATGGTCAGGCCAGGAAAGTCGGCTGCCAGCGAATCGAGATAAATGGGCCGGGTGTAATCGAGTTTGATGCCCATGCCGCCGGGAGTGCCTGCGCCGAGTCCATTGGTGCCGGTATGGAAAAGGGCTGGCACTCCCAGTTCTTGAATCTTTTCCATCAGTGGATAAAAGGTGGGATCGTTTGGATAAAATGCCTGCACACCTGGATGAAACTTGGCTCCCGCCAATCCCAACTCCTTGATAGCGCGTTCCATTTCCTTGACCGCCGCCTTCCCCTTATGCGGATCCACACTTGCAAAGCCGATGAACTGCTCTGGATAGCGCTGTACGATAGCAGCAACATATTCATTCCCCAGTGGCGGAAGTCCGGTGGCCGTTTCGGCGTCCCATGCCAGCAAGACGCCGACCATATCGATCTCCGCGTAGTCTGCGGCGAGCTGCTCGATATCCTTGAGCTTCACTTCTGTGCGAAAGTAGCGCTCGGTCGCTTTAGCATAGGGTCCAAGCGTCACTTCCATGAATTCCTTTGTGGGAAGATGGACATGAAAATCTATCGCGCGAGGCATGCCCGAATCCTTTCTATAGCTCTATAGCCAACTTAGGCAGTGATCACCGGTATGCATTGACACATGTTGGTATCTGCTCCTATACTACTCAGCATATACAACATACCGCAGTCGCGAGTAGAAAGCAAGGAGAACGTACTCCCATGGCATTTACCGCAGATGAACTTCAGGCCTTGAATGATATTCTGGAACAGAAACTCTCGGCTCATCGTGGCGAGATGGAACAGGCAGTTGACCGTGCCCTGGCCGCGCAGCTTCTCGCCATTGAAGAGCTTCTCAACCAGAAGCTTATGCTCCAGCCAGGCGATACCAGCGCTGCCGTGAGTACCGAGCGCTCACCGGAGTTTGAAGCCTTTGAGGTGCAGACGGAATTGCCCTGGGAGGACCTGGCGGATATCTTCGGCAAGCTGCTGGATGAGCGCTTTACCGCCCTCAATACATCGATGCAGGCCGTCATGAAAGAGTGGGAGCAACTTCTTTCTGATCGGCTTCGCAATGTACAATCACAGTTGCACGACGAACTGGCGCGTAGCAGGCAGCAGCCGGTAGAGACAGGAAATCTAGCCAGCATGCAAGAGGTGTTTCGCAGCATCGAGCAGCTTGAGCGCCTGATTGAGTCGATGCAGGTGTCGGTAACATCCAACCTTGCCCTGCTCTCCAATCGCCTCTACCACCTCTCCAATCGCCTGTACCACCACCGGCAATTATCGCTTGAACAGGCCCATCCGGCGGCAACTGAGGCATCGCATCCCGATGGCGCCATCGATTAGCCTTCCGCTCCTGCGGAACAAAAGGCCGGTGAAAGCTAGCAAATCAGAGTGTAGCCATAGAATAGTCAAGTTGCGTGTTAAGGATAGTGATACCAATTTTATTTAGGCAAGGTTCAAATGAACATAACAATTCCCTTAATCACCAGAAAAGTTCGGACATGTCATGTTGAGCGAGTGAGCCGAAGCCCTGAGCGCAGCGAAGGGGAAACATCCGCCGTCTATCGAACGAGATCCTTCGCTGCGCTCAGGATGACATGGTGTGACTGTTCACACTGTCAAGGTCTTTCGTTCCTTTTTGAACCTGGCCTTAAAGTACTATTCCACGTTAACACGGAAAGGAAACTATGCCATCATGCAACTCGATCAGAAGGTAGCTATTGTCACCGGCTCGGATAGCGGCATTGGACGAGCCATTGCCATTGAATTTGCTAAAGAAGGGGCTACAGTGGTCGTCAATTACGCTCATGCCAAAGATAAGGCCAATGAAGTGCTGCAAACTATTCAGAATAATGGCGGCAAGGCCGTCGTGATCCAGGCTGATGTCTCGCAATACCAGCAAGCTGTAGGACTGATCCAGCAAACGGTCGAGCACTTTAATCGCCTGGACATCATGGTCAACAATGCTGGCATGGAGATACACGGCCCATTTCTCGATGTCACTGAAGAGCAGTGGGACCGCGTGCTGGGCGTTGACCTCAAGGGCGCATTCTTCTGCGCGCAGGCAGCCGCTCGCGAGATGGTGAAGCGCAAGATTCCCGGGCGTATCATCAATGTCTCATCTGTCCACGAGGACCTGCCCATGCCGAATAATTCTCCCTATTGCTGCGCCAAAGGGGGCCTGCGTATGATGATGCGCACCATCTGCCTGGAGCTTGCCCCTTACAATATTACCGTCAACAATATCGGGCCTGGAGCCGTCGATACCCCCATCGATGCCGATGTGAAAGCCGATCCACAGAAGATGAAGGCGCTGCTCGATGAGATTCCCCTGCATCGCATGGGCCAGCCGGAGGAGGTTGCAAAGCTGGCGCTCTATCTCGCCTCGGACGCAGCCGCTTACGTTACCGGCTCAACCTACTTTATCGATGGCGGGCTGATGCGTAATACCGGTGGCCTGTAGGGGCAAGGAGCGGATGTGGCTGCCGGGTGGGGGCCTTGCGCTTGCCCTGGCAGGCCATTCCATTCATTCTGTCATTTGCCAGCAAAATCTTGCCTCGAGGGAAGATTGCTGGCCCACGCGTCCTCACGTTGTTTGCTTGATTGGGTAGAGCATAACCACAACGAAACATGCGCCGGCTGCATGGTCTCCTCAACCACTGCTACCAGATGCTCACTTAATGTTGCTAGATCCACTTCATTACGTAGCGTCGCACTGAATGCCGCGAGTGTCTTCTGGGCATCGTACTTGCGGCGATAGAAACGGCGGTCGATGATATTCTGAATGCGCCGGCGTAGGGGCTGGAACAGTGCAGCGATGGCGAGTGTCGAGACCACGATAGCGATATCGTTATTACTCTGCCTAATGATCGTACCCAGCAGAGATTGCAAGCCGATGATCAGACCAACGTAGACGAGCGCAAGCGAGACGGTAAGCGTGCCATAGACCAGCGTGCGGTTGATAATGATGTCAATATCCCATAGGCGCGAGCGTAAAATAGCGATGCCAATGGACACCGGAATGGAAAGCATGATGATAATTACGCCAGGACTGACATAAATATCAAAACCTGAGCCCGGCTGGCTGAGCACAGGAAAGATCAGGTATGGTACAAAAAGGATAAGGAATCCTATAATCGTCACCGTGATCCCGAAGACTACCCACTTGGTCTGCTGGCGCTGTACCGGGGTAGACACCCTTCGATAACGATAGATTTGCGCCAACAACGCAAAGGCTATCAAGAGCAAGAGGATCGCGCCACTAAGCCCACTCGAATTGAAAGGCGAACCGGGGGGAGTTAAATCGGAGAGTGTACCTAGCACGATAGACAAAAGCGCGAGCCACCGTGTCCAGCGGGGCACAAACTGCCCATTGGGGAAGAGGAAGAGAAAGAGAATGATAAGCGTATCCCCGATGACGCGTACGAACTTGACAGGCACAAACCAGGCTGGGAAGACGAAGGCCAGGCCATCTCCGATTCCCAAAACCTGGCTAAAGGTCACAAGAAAGAGCGCTACCAGGAGGGCCATTCTCTCGTTCGACTTGCGCCAGAAAATCAGCCATCCAACGGCAGTCCATACCAGCGATGAGATAGCATTGAGGATGGTCATGCCGGCAACGTAGATATCGAGAGAGATGCCCAACCGGTGAAGCGTGCGCATGTCTTCAGGCGTCAAGGCTCCGTTGACGGCACATGCTGCGACGCTACGGCAGGCCGTGTGAAGGAAGCTCAAGTAGGCCGGCAGCCCGACGATGAGGATACTCAGGGTTAAGAGCGCGATGAGTACCCACGCCACCCGCGCAGCTACCAGCCAGCGTCCATGCAACCGTGTATCAGCTTCGTGGTGCCGTTCATGGCTCAACTTGACATCCTCCCTGGAAGTTCAGCGCCTGATGCGCCTGTACGTCCATATCGCAGGATAGGCTATCCGGTATACCACTTCACTTATCTTTCAATGAGCGTCATCGGCAGGCCATAGCGAGGGCGCATGGTCAGCAATACCTCAGGTTCGACCCGGTGGCCGGGGAGCAGCCGCAGTTGGTAGCGCTGAGCGACGGTCGCCAGAATGAGTTGGGCCTCCATCATGGCGAAGTTGCTGCCGATGCACATGCGCGGGCCACCACCGAATGGGAAATGGGCAAAGTGCGGGCATCCAGCGGAGCGTTCGGGTGAGAAGCGCTCCGGGTCAAACACCTCTGGATTCTCCCAGAACTCGGGATGACGGTGCGTCACGTATGGACTGACCCAGATGAGCGTGTTCGCCGGGACAAGGTAGCCGCCAACTTCGTCATCGGCCAGGGCTTTGCGGTTGAAGCCGACGGCCGGCGGATAGAGCCGCAGGGCCTCCTCAATCACCATACGCGTGTAGGCGAGCCTCGGCAGGTTCTCAACCGTAGGGATTCTCCCGTCTAACACCTGCTCCAGTTCTGCATGCAGGCGGCTCTCGGCGTCAGGGTGCTGGGAAAGCAGGTACCACGTCCATGAGAGAGCATTCGAGGTGGTTTCATGCCCGGCAAGCAGCAGCGTCATGACTTCATCGCGCACCTGCCGGTCGTTCATCCCCTCCCCTGTCTCCTCGTCGCGCGCCAGCAACAGCATCGAGAGCAGGTCGCCCTTGTCGTCACTCTGGCGGCGCTCGGTAATAATATCCTGCACGACTCTGTCGAGCGTGCGGATTGACTGCTGAATGCGGCGGTTGCGCGGCGTAGGAAAGCTCAATGGTGGAACAGGATGATAGACGTAGTCCGAGAAAGGTGTCAACAGTGCCGTAAATGCCTGACCAACGGTATCCGCTTCATCGCTGAGGTCAATGCTGAACAGGGCCTGGCCCACGACACGCAGTGTCAGGCGCATCATCTCCGTCGACACATCCAGGGACTGTTCGCGCGTCGCAGCGTCTTGCCAGCGTTCCAGCATAGCCGCGGTTGCGCCCGTCATCAGCTCACCAAGGGTGGCAAGCTGCTTGCGATAGAAGGCGGGCTGCATGAGACGTCGCTGGTGCAGCCAGGACTGTCCATCGTTGGTGAAGAGTCCCTGACCAAGCAGGGGTCTGAGGAAGCGAGTGATGTAGGTATCTTTGCTGTAGTTGCGATGATTCTCCTGAAGCACATGCTTAACATCTTATGGATGAAAAACCAGGAAGGTCGGCCAGATCAGGAAGCGGACTGCCACGACGTTGCCATAGCGCTGGAACATGTCCATATTCCAGCCAAGCGGGTCGCGCTGAATAGCACCCGCGCTTCCAAGCAGCGGGTTCTCACGCGGCCCCGGTGGTCTCTTCTGGCGAGGCAAAGTAGAAACTTTACCGGTTTTCACGTTTAGTACGGCCGATTGTGTGTGTTGAGCCATGATCTTCTATCCTTCTTTCCCTATTGCACCACGATGGTCAGGTTCATCCCCTGGTAGATCGTACAATGATAGCTTTTTATCGTTCCCAGGTACTAGCATACGTGCTTCCCGTCTCAAAATCGTTACGGGAAGCGTTACGAACTACCAGATTGTTTTTCATTCGTCCTGACTGGACGCAGCCATAACGAAATATGTGCCGGTTGCATGGTTTCCTCGACGACTGCCACCAGTTGCTCGCTCAATGTTGCCAGATCCACTTCATTGCGCAACGTAGCATTGAAGGCGGCGAGCGTCTTCTGTGCATCGTACTTCTTGCGATAGAAACGCCGGTCGATGATTGCCTGGATACGTTTGCGCAAAGGCTGGAACAGGGCGGCAATGGCTAGCGTAGAACCGACAATAACCGGCGGGGATTGAGAGAGACTGCCCGTCACAGCCCGTACGACAGCTTGGGAGGCCAGGATGAGGCCAACATAGATCGCTACTAACAGAATTGTCAAAGAACCATAGACCAGCGTGCGATTGATGATGATGTCGATGTCCCACAGGCGGTAGCGCAACATGGCAATGCTGAAGCCAACAGCCAGGAGCGGTATCAGACAAATCGAGAGCAAGTAGAGTGCGGGGTTGTAGAGCGAGCTGGGCTGAAGCAGCGTGGGGAAGAACGCGGAGGGCAAGCCGGCCCCCACCAGTACCAGGATGAGGACGGTCAGGCTCAACACGACCCACTTCGTCTGCTGGCGTTGGACCGCTGTGGAGACCCGCCGGTAGCGATAGATCTGCGCAACGACCAGGATCACTGCCACACCAAAAAAGAGCCAGGTGCCGAGTAAGAAGGAAACGAGCGTGCTGGTAGGAATGAACAGCAAGAGCACATGGATCGCTACAAAACCGATGACGATCCATCCGGTCCAGCGCGGCACAAATCGCCCACTGGGGAAGAGAGCGATCAGGAAGAGGCTTGCAATCGTGCCCAGAGCACTCAGCAAATTGGCCGGGCCTAGCCAGAGCGAGTGGCTCTGAGCCAATTCGTGTGCCGGGCTATAGGGGCCCTCCAGCACCTGGGTTATACAGATGAGCGCGAAGAGCAAGACCATCCAATCGTTCGACTTGCGCCAGAAGACCAGGAAACCGCAGGCCAGCCAGACTGAGGAAGAGATCACGAGGATGACCAGGCTCAACGTCGCATAGCCGTGGAGGGAAAGCCCGAACGCCTGCTGGAGTGTGTGCGCCTGTGCGGGGGAGAGTTGCCTGGAGACACACACTGCGGCAGTACACAGCCCCTGCAGGTCCGCAAAGACCACCGGAAGGCTGGCGATAAAAACGGCCAGGGTGAAGACAGCCACCACAACCCAGACGATGCGCGCAACCACGAGCCAGCATCCATGCAAGCGTGCCTCGGTGGCGCCGGCCTGATTAGCCTTGAGCGCCGGGGCCATTGAGGAAGATACCTGCTTCATCGCGCTCCTCCTTCTTCAGTGTTCTGGCGTTCCTTGCGCCGTTCAGGCTGGCGTAGCCATAGCGAGACATGCGCCGGTTGCATCGTCTCCTCGACGACTGCTACTAACTGCTCGCTCAAGGTTGCCAGATCCACCTCATTACGTAGTGTAGCACTGAAAGCTGCGAGCGTCTTCTGTGCATCATACTTGCGTCGATAAAAGCGCCGGTCAATCACTGCCTGAATGCGCTTGCGCAAGGGCTGGAAGAGGGCGGCAATGGCCAGGGTAGAGATGACCAGGGCGACTGGCTGCTGTGAGCCTCGCTCGGTAATCAGCCCCACCAGGCTTTCCAGGCCAATCACCAATCCCACATAGAGCGCTGCCAGCAACACAGTCAGGCTTCCATATACCAGCGTGCGATTGATGATGATATCGATGTCCCATAGGCGGTAGCGCAGCATGGCGATGCCGATAGAGATGGGAATGCAGAGGAGGAGGATGGCCCAGAGAACCCCACCAAGGAAGGCGTTACCAAGTGAGCCTGGAACAGCAAGCGAGGGGAAGATAGAGCTTAGCACAGCAAAGCCTAAATCGGAGACGAGAAAAACAATAGAGATGCCGTAAAGGAGCCACTTGGTCTGCTGGCGCTGCAAAGGAGTGGAGACGCGCACATAGCGATAAATTTGAGCCACAAGCATACAGGCCAGTAAAAAAATGAAAACAGGACCTGCGAATAGCCAGTTGATTGATGGAAGAAGACCTGGGAAAACACTAAAGGCTGCATCGAGCACTCCAGCAATGGCAAGCCACAAGGTCCAGCGGGGCACGAATCGCCCATTGGGGAAGAGAAAAAAGAGCAGGAAGATCAATGCCTGCGAGAAGGTTCCCAGCAGCAAATACGTCAAGTGCCATGCAGGAACGGGCGGTACAACTGCGCCAAAAACTGTGGCAAAGTTGAAGCCCCAAAGGATAAGCAAGAGCGAGACCAGCAGCGCCATCCAATCGTCAGACCTGTGCCATACCAGGATAACACCCACCAGTATCCACACAAAAGCAGGAATAAGCGAGAACGTGGCAGCAAAGAAGATGGCAATCGCCAGCGGGCTGATGCCAAACTTCGCAAGAGTTTGCATTGAAGTAAGTGAAAGCTGATAGGTTGTATTGCTGCAGGCCTTGCCGGTACAGGGCGTTTGAAGTAGCGCGAAGAATGTCGGGAAGTGCGGAAGACTGGCAACAAGCAGTACGAAGGCAAACGCGACAAGGATAAGCCAGGCAGCTCGCGCCAGCATGAGCCACCTGCCCGTCAAACGCGTATTTGTCTCGTTATTTGCGCCACGACGCCTGTTTGTAGCAGCCTGTGTTTCGGTCAAGATCATATGTACAACCCTTACTCTTTTTTACTCCTATCTTTCATACTACCATCTGGGCGTCTCAAAAACGTTACGAACTGCCAGATTGTTTTTCATTCGTCCTGACTGGACGAAGCCACAACGAAACATATGCCGGCTGCATCGTCTCCTCGACGACTGCTACTAACTGTTCACTCAACGTTGCCAGATCCACCTCATTACGCAGGGTCGCGCTGAAAGCAGCGAGAGTCTTCTTTGCATTGTACTTACGGCGATAGAAGCGACGGTCGATAATAGACTGAATGCGTTTTCGCAAGGGCTGGAAGAGGGCGGCAATGGCCAGCGTGGAGATCACGATAGCGACATCGCTGTTCTGCTTGATGATTGCGCGCAAGAGAGATTGCAGACCAATAATAAGTCCAATGTACACGAGCACCAGCGAGAGGGTCAGCGTACCATAGACCAGCGTCTTGTTAATGACGACATCAATATCGTAGAGCCGCGAGCGCAGGATAGCGATGGCAATCGAGATCGGGATCAGCAGCAGGAGACCGTTAATGATGGTTCCTCCCACGAGCGTTGTGAGTACGCCCGATTGCAGGAGGGCCGGCGGCAGGAAGGCATTTCCCAGGGCGAGGAATAGCACAAAGCCAACGATACCGATGGAGAAGCCGTAGACGACCCATTTGGTCTGCTGGCGCTCCCTTGAGGTGGATACGCGCAGGTAGCGATAGACCTGCGCCCCCACAACAACGAGCAGTATAGCGAAAAAAACGAAATTGGTCCAGGAACTCTGGTTGTAGAAGCTGTTGGAGAAGAAAACAATATAAATCCAATAGAGGAAGATACAGATGGCAAACCAGCGAGTCCAGCGTGGCACAAACCTGCCGCTGGGAAAGAGTAAAAAGAAGATCAGGAAGCTGGTTTGTCCGAGGACATCCAGCGTGCCGATCAGCGCGAACCAGGCAGGAGAAGCAGGCGCCAGGGTATCCTGAAGGATATTGGTAAAACCAGCCCCGCCAAAGAGAATCAGCGTAAAGGCACAGAAGAGCGCCATGCGGTCAGCAGACTTGCGCCAGAAGATCAGCGCGCCCAGGGCACAGTAAACCAGAACTGCGACGACATCCATTATGACCAGGTAGGCCGCTAGAAAGCCGAGTGTGAGGCCAGTCTGATGCATCAACTGCCGATCATAGGCGGTCAACTGGATGGCGAAGCAGGGCGACCCTGACTGACACTGCGCTTGCAACACAGCATCGTACCTGGGAATCATGCCCACATTGAGCGTCAGGATGAAGAGCGCCAGCACAATCCAGCCCACACGAGCGATGAGTAACCAGCGCTCATGCAGGCGCGTCTCGGCGCTGGCCTGATCGGCCTTGAGCGCCGTGGCCTTTGGGGGGAATGCCTGCTTCATCGCGGTCCTCCTTCTTCAGTATTCTGGGGTTCCTTGCGTAGGTTGTGCGGGCGTAACCACAACGAAACATGCGCCGGTTGCATGGTCTCCTCGACCACTGCTACTAAATGCTCACTCAATGTTGCCAGATCCACTTCATTACGAAGGCTGGCACTGAAGCGGGCCACGATCTGGGCCGCGTTATACTTACGGCGATAGAAGCGGCGATCGATCAGTGTCTGGATGCGCTTGCGCACGGGTTGGAAGAGAGCTGCAACGATCAAGGTGGAGACCACAAGCCCTACCGCATTGTTCGGACCGAACAAGCTGGCGAGCAGGTATTGGCCACCGAACACGAGCACAAGATAGACGAGCAGCAAGGTTGCCGTGAGCAAGCCATAGACCAGGGTGCGATTGATGATGACATCGATATCATACAGGCGGTATCTGAGTATGGCGATACCTGCCGAGACTGGAATGCAGACCACTGCAAGATAAAAGGGCCAGCCAGGGCCACCGCTCACTGTTGTAAATACCAGGATGAGGATAATGATGAGCATGAGGATGCTTATTACCAGGCCGTAGGTGAACCATTTCAACTGCTGCCGCTCAATCCCCCGCACCCGCTGGAAACGCAAGAAAACCGAGACGATACAGGCGAGAATGGCTGAGAACAAGGGTAGAATACTGAGGTTGGCAAGCTGATCAAACAGGTCATTGGCGACCAGAATGCCTATGGGATTGCGCACAGTTGTCAGGCGAGAATCAAATGCGGCATTAGCGTAGGGATAGGGCGAAAGCAGGAAGCTAATCGAGTAGATGACCAGCATGGCTGCAATGAGCCAGGCCAGGAATCGCCAGCGGGGAGATGGGAGATGCCCATCGGGGAAGAGCAAAAGCCCGAAGGTGAGCATCAGGAACCAGCCTATCCCACTGCTCCAATGTCCAATGATGCCTAATAACGCTGCTGTCTCTAGCGAACCTGGGATCGTAATGAGAGCATAATTCGTGTATTCCTGCAGGAGACTGCCGAGCGCCCACAGCAGTGTACCGGTGCAGAAGAGCCAGCCAACCGGATTCTCTGGGCGGCGTGAAGCAATGAGGGCTCCAACCGCCGCAAATGCCAGCAGAACCAGGGCTTCAAATAGGTCACTCACCCATGCCGAGGGGTCATCCTTGATCTGCAAAAACAGGGTCACGCCGGCAATGGCCAGGTAGAGTGCTAATGTGAGCCATGCCAACCAGAAAGCAAAACGCTTGCTCATCGGCTCTCCTTTCCGGCTAACCCTCTTATTGGCTGGGAAGAAGATGTCGAAATTTCCCCCAGCGCCGCATTGGCAGCATAATAGCCGCAGAGGCCATGCACGCCGCCGCCAGGAGGTGTTGAAGATGAACAGAGGTACAATCCCTTGACAGGCGTGGCATACGGGTTGACCTGAATGGTTGGACGCGTGAACATCTGCCAGAGATCCTGCACGCCGCCATTGATATCGCCGCCGATGTAGTTGGCATTATACTCTTCAAGCTGCGCTGCCGAAAAGGTGTGCCGCGCCAGGATACGGTCGCGAAAACCGGGAGCAAAGCGCTCGATCTGGGCTTCGATGCGTTCCGTCATGTCGAACGTCGAGCCGCCGGGAACGTGGCAATAGGCCCACACGGTATGTTTCCCTGCCGGTGCACGCGTTGCATCGAACAAACTTTGCTGCGCGAGCAGCACGAACGGCTTCTCTGGATGTTCGCCCCGCCAGATGGCAGCTTCAGCCGCCGCGATTTCGGGAAGTGTTCCGCCAACGTGCACCGTTCCTGCCCGGCTGCACTCTGGCGCTCTCCAGGGAATCGGCCCGTCGAGCGCCAGGTCGAGCTTGAAGACGCCAGACCCATAGCGATAACGTTGCAGCTTGCGCTGGTAAGTGCCCGGTAGCTGAGAACCCGCGATGCGCAGCAGTTGCCGGGGAGTGACATCACACAGCACAGCGCGAGAGGATGGCAGCATTTCGAGTGACTTGACTTCCACGCCGGTGACGATTTCGCCTCCCAGCGAGCGCAAGTAGGCAGCCATCGCGTTCATAATCTGCTGCGAGCCGCCGCGCGGTAGGGGCCAGCCAACCGCGTGTCCCAGCATTCCCAGCAACAGCCCTGCTGCCGCGCTGGTTGCCCGGTCAAACGGCAACATCGAATGCGCGCATATGCCGGCAAACATGGCACGTGCCGCTTCGCCTTGAAATTGGCTTTCGGCGAGACCACTTGCTGAGCGAATAGCTTTCAGCCCGAAGGACCCCAGCGAGAATGGATGGGCGAAGAGCGGCTGCGGGCGGAGCGGGCCAAGAAAAGCACCGGCAATCCTCTCCCAGTGAGCGACGAGAGGAGCCATCAACGTTTCATAAGCCTGAGCATCACGACCGAGCGTTGCCCCTGTCGCCTCGATGGAACGTTCAAGCATGGCAACTCTGCCATCGTCGAGCGGGTGCGCGAGCGCGGCGGGAGGCTGAATCCATTCAACCCCATATTCTTCGAGGGGCAGCGTGCGGAGGAATGGCGAGCCAATCCCCAGTGGGTGAATGGCTGAGCAGACATCGTGTACAAAACCGGGCAGGGTAAGTTCCATTGAACGCGAACCGCCGCCGATGGTCTCTTTCGCCTCAAAAACGATGACCGAGCGGCCTGTACGGGCGATAGTGATGGCGGCGGCCAGGCCATTTGGCCCGGCGCCAACTACGACTGCATCATACTTATACGCTGTACCCATAGAGACCTATCCTAACGATTCTCCATTCTTTAGAGGGATTTTGGGAAAAATGAGGGACACCCTCAAACTCCCGGCAAAGGGCTGCGCCCTCTGCACTCCTGCTTTCC
Organism: Chloroflexota bacterium; assembly: GCA_902812455.1. The sequence goes on from CADDZH010000048.1 coordinate 29,944, forward strand.
TCCTATCTTTAGAAGAGGGATTTTGGGAAAAATGGGGGACACCCCCAAACCCCCGGCAAAGGGCTGCGCCCTCTGCACTCCTGCTTTCCCTCTTCTAACGCTTGTTGCGGCCCCGTATCCAGCGCAGGGGGGCTGTCATCTTGTACATCGTCGTTCGTATGGCAGCGTTGTGCCAGATGTTTTTGGCCTGCGACCACTGCAAACGTGGATCGATGCGAACTACGTTTACCTCGACCGGCCCATTGACACCAAACTCCGCTGCCAGCGCTGTCAGCGTATGCCGCCAGAAATCGTCTTCCTGCTTATGACCGCCGAAGCGCAGGCCGAGTTCGTATAGGGGATCGTTGGCACGCATCAACACCTGCGCCTGCGCAATCAGCTCATCGCCCTCTTGATACGCGCTGAACGTGATCCACCCGGCAAAGATGTGGCCCTGTGGCGTCATCAGGGTAAACGATTCCTCGTCGGCATAGAGAACCATCACCCCGGTTGAGAGCTTCATACCACCGGCAACCGAGAGGTTGAGCAGGGCAACCTCACCAGGAGCGATACCCGTCAAAGGGCCGTAGAAGCGGTTTCTGGCGGGCCAGAAACGCGGGAAGTTCTCCTTCCAGGTCTTGATAACCTCCACTGGAGTGGTAGATGCGCCCTTCAAGGAAACCCGGTACGTTTTTTGCCACATCTGCCCAAAGCCCTGCAAAGGGCCAACCAGCAGCTTGCCTTCAACATTTATATTCAACGCGCCGCTTGGCATCTGTCCCACTTTAAATTGAGAAACGCGTGTCCAGTATGAAGCATCACGCGGCTGCATCTCTACCTGATTCGTCGTCTCTACCTGGTTCGTTTGATCGTTCTGTCCATTACCTGAAATGGGAGAGGTTGACATGATCTGTTTCCTTTCTGCTCGGTCTGGCTAGTTGAAATGCAATTATGGAAATTAACAACGTAAGCGGGATATAGGTTAGCAGGGTCAGGGCCGATAAATCGGCGGTGGCCACGATAAATCGGGCCCTACATGGGATTTGGGATGACCCGCTTCATTTGTTCATTCCCATAAATGCTTCCCTACACGGCGGCCAGGGCGTCTGCTTCGGTGTTATACATTTTGATGGCGTCGCTCAGGCGGGTTATTTCAAAGATGTGCCGGTAATGCTCACTCAGCCCACAGGCCAGCAGGCGCTGCTTCTGGCGATTGACACGGATCAAGAGCGTGACGAGCAAGCCGATCCCACTACTATTCATGTAATCCAGGCCTGCGAAGTTCAGGATGATTGCGCGCGTCGTAGGCATACAGGCTTCATTGTAGGCATCCATTAATACCTGCTCGGCGAAGGCTGTAACTTCTCCCTGGATGTCAATAATGCTGGTTGTCGCATTCAGGCGGCGGGTGTGCATGGCAACATTAGCCTGGGGCATGACGATTCCTCCTTGTTTGTGCTTTTTTCAACTAGAGCGATTACGGGTGAGGCGCGTTGATGGATGTAGGCTCTCCACTGAGCGCGCTCTTTTCATCGGGGTAAACACTCATGAAATCGACCAGGCGTGTGATCTGGAAGATTTCTACATAGTGCTGGCTCAGGCCGCAGGCCAGTAGCTTGCGTTTCGCCTTGCGTGCCCTTGCTAGCAAGCTCACAATAAGCGCAATGCCGGTGCTGTTGATGTAGTCTACGTCGCTGAAATTGAGCAGGATCACATCCGAATCCCGGCTTTCCGCTTCGGCGTAGGCAGCGTTCAAGACGTCTTCCGCGAAGGCGTTAATTTCTCCGTGCAAATCGACAATAGAGACGCGAGGTTGATAGCGGACGCTGGCCTCAAGATTTCGTGCTGGCATGGGAGCCTCCTTCCAGGTTCATTACCAATTCGATAGTATGGTGGGTATCACTCCTCATGATATTCATCTCATCCACCAGATTTTTGATCAGGAACAGACCCCAGCCACGTGGCGTTTGCAGCTCAGCTAGCTTGGCTTCCAGGTCGGGCGTCTGTGGCTCTGGAATTGGTGCGCCTCCACCCTGGTCGCTGATGCGTACCGCAACTGCCGTATTTGAGGCAAGCAATTGTACGATCACCGGAATATCCGGGTTGTAGTGGTTGCCATGCTCCATCGCGTTCATGGTCGCCTCAGCCACTGCCGTTTTGAGATGCTCCAGCCGTTTCTCAGACAGGGACAAGCCCCCGGCGGCCTCAGCCACCTCTTTCATGGCCTGGCGCTCGTTCCCCTGGACGCTTGGTATCATCCACTCCCCGATGATGCGCCAGTTATGATCGCTCTGGCCGCCGGCATCATCCATCCCCGTTGACGCATCCGGCAGACTATCACGGCTACTTGCATGTTCCTCTCTGCGCAGCGCTACCAGAGTGACATCGTCTTCCTGTTCCCAACCGTCTCCCGTGAACGCCGCCAGTTCTTCCAGTAAGTAGTCAATGGATGACACACCGTGCTGTTTCTCTCCGAGCAGGTTCATCAGCCGAGGGAAGCCGAACATCTCACGTGCAGGGTTGTGCGCCTCGACTAGGCCATCGCTATAGAAGAGGACGCTGTCCCCGGCCTCGAGTCGAACCTCTTTTTCATCGTAGGTCATCTCCGGCATCAGGCCGAGCGGCATACCCGTCGCTCTCAGTTCTGTGACCTCGCCTGCGTGGCGCCGGTAAGGCGGATCGTGCCCCGCATTGGCATACAGTAGCCTTCCGCTGACCGGATCGAGAATGGCGTAGAGGCAGGTGACGAACATCTTTGGGGGGATATCAGGGCACAGCAGGTTGTTCGCCTGCTCCAGCACCTTCCCTGGGGACATAGATACGCCGGCGGTGGAGCGCAAAATGCTGCGCGTCGTCGCCATCACCAGGGCCGCAGGAACACCCTTATCTGTGACATCGCCGATGACGATGCCCAGGCGGCCATCCTCAAGATACAGGAAATCGTAGAAATCGCCGCCAACTTCCCTGGCGGGTTGATAATAGGTAGCAACCTGCCATCCTGCCAGTTCCGGTAGTTCTTTGGGCAGCAGGGTTTGCTGGATCAGGCGAGCAACACGTAGCTCCTGCTCGATGCGTTCGCGATCAAGGTCCTGCAGCCGTTTTTCGTGGACAAGCTGGGCCACGCGCAAGGCTGGAGCCGCATGAGTTGCCAGGTCATTGAGCAGGCCTCGATCGTCTGTCGAGTAGTCCTGCTCGCTGAGCCGGGGCCCCAGATTGAGCAACCCGACCAGCTCTCCCTGGCTGACCAGGGGAATGACCACTTTCACTGCTGCCGCCTGTAATGCCTTGAGAGCAGGGGAGTCCATGTGCAGTTTGTCAAGTTCCACTGCGCCAGGCGCGCTCAGGAAGTAGACAACAAGCGGATCATGCGGCGCGATATCGAGAGATATTGTCTCAATCTTGCGCGAACGGGATACCGTGACCGGTTGTTGTACCGCTTCGGACTCCCTTTTTGCGCGTCCCAGCCGCATCTGTTGGAAACGTTGGAATAATGTAGCCATATCTGCTCCATACTCTTAGTGTTCATTTCCCTTTACATTCCCATTTTCTTTTTTGTATCGGGATAACTGAACATATTCTAACCCTATTGTACAGGATAACCGTCGCCTAAACGTTACGAAAAGCGTTACGAAACATGTGAATCCGGGAATTTCTCAACGGAATACGATGTTTTGCGTGGTTGAGCCAACCACAACGACACGTGGGCCGGCTGCATCGTCTCCTCGACGACAGCCACCAACTGCTCGCTTAGCTCTGTTAAATCCACCTCTCCACGTAAGGTTGCGCTAAAATTGCTAATGACCTGCCTGGCATCATATTTGCGGCGATAGAAGCGCCGGTCGATGACGTATTGAATGCGGCGGCGCAAAGGTTGGAAAAGAGCTGCAATAGCCAATGTTGAGATCACGATGGCCACATCGTTATTACTTTGCTTGATGATTGCGCCCAGCAGGGATTGCAAGGCAAAAATGAGGCCAACATAGAGCGCCACCAGCAGGGCAGTCAGGCTGCCATAGACCAGCGTGCGATTGATGATGACATCGATGTCCCACAGCCGGTAGCGCAGCAGCGCGATCCCCACGCAGAACGGGATGGGCAGATACCAGAAGCGGTAGAGAGGCAAGGTGACGATCAGGAAAAACGAGTTGGGCGTATTGAGCAAAAACGCGCCTGGCTTATTGAGCGAGGGCACGAACGTCATATAGAGGGTGAGGCAGAGCGGCAGGACAATGACGGGCACGAACCCATAGAGCAGCCACTTGATCTGCTGGCGCTGGACTGGCGAGGCCACACGCAGGAAGCGGTAGAGCTGCACAGAGGCTGATCCTCCAAAGACCGCAGAAAGCCAGCCAGCCTCAAGCAGTGGTGGCCAGTTTCCGATCGCGAGTGGGGAAGCGGGAGCGAAACCACCGATCGTCCAGAAGAAGGCATTCACGACCCAGAGACCAAGCAACGCCCAGGACCAGCGAGGGACAAAGCGCCCATCAGGAAAGGTGGCGAAGAAAAAGGACAGGCAGGGGTAGTAGAGGATCGTCGGGAGAAGACTCGCAATATTCAGGACATCGATCAGCGGGTTGGCGGAATCGTTCGGGAGCGCATGTGCAAATGAGAGGCCCAGGCACCCGAATTCGATCAGGAGGAACGAGACAAAGAGACCCATCCAGGTATTGGCTCTGCGCCAGATGATGAGCGCACCAATCAGCAGGAACGACAGCGTCGTCAGAGCATCCAGGACAATCACGTAGAACGCGTAGGTCTGCAAAGAAAAACCGGCATGCAGGAGCGTGGGCAGGGTCTGCACACTCAATTGGCCAGTATCTGGGCAACTGGTAACCGGACTGGGGCAGAGCGTAAAGAGCGAATGGTAGTAGATCGGCAGGCTCACCATGAGGACCGCCAGATCAATCAGCACGAGCACGAGCCAGAGTGCTTGCACGAGCCGGAGGCGCGGCCCATATAGCTGCCCCTCTCCTGCGTTTTCTCCTCTTGAGGTCTGTTTCTTGTCCATCTCATGGTTCCCCTCTCGCTGTGCGGGAAGACGGATGTGCTACCATGCCAGTGCAGCATTATTGTTGCTTCTATCTTATGTGCCACACGGCAACAACAGTTAGAAAAACTCAACGGCATGGGTGCAAGTTTCTGTTTTCCTCAGCCATATCATACCATATCACCGTCCCTAAAACGTTACGGCAAGCGTTACGAAACATGCACTACCACTCGGACAGCTTCCATATCTCTGGCTGCACCGTGCCTGCTTCGACGCCTATTTCGGCATAAATGCTAACAGCCTGTTTCAGATGGGCCATTGCCGCTTCTGTTTGACCCAGCGCATGCAGCAGATCGGCCAGGTTGTTGTGCAGCGCCGCCTCGCGATGGCGGTCTCCCTGTGAGGCGCTTAGTGCTAACGCGGATTCAGTCAGCGCTACCGCGCGTTCGTTGTCACCATTGGACCGGTACGCTTGAGCAAGGTTGTTTAGCGCGGCAGCGCGCATAGCAGGGTCATGTAGTTTTTCGGCCAGTTCAAGGCTTTGCTCGAGGTGATGCAGCGCAGCCTGCATATCATTTTGATGGCTGGCAAGCATACCCAGCATGTTGTGTGCCTGCGCGGTTGCGTGCATATCTTGTGTTTTCTCCGCCAGCGTCAACGCTTCCTGTGCCAGTGTGAGCGCTTGCTGCAACTGGCCTCGCTTATGGGCGGCCAGGCTCCAATCGGCGTAGATTCTCGCTCTTTCTTCCTCATTAGCTGTGCACAGCGCCGTTTCTAGATGCTTTTCAGCCTGTTCCCATTCGCCTCGACGAATAGAGATGATACCGAGTTTGTGCTCAATACGCGACAGTATATCCTGGTTCATCATAGCGGCAGCAGTTTCATAGCTGTTCACTGCCCGGCCATATTCTCCCAGCAGCGTGTACAGGTCACCAATCACTTCATGTAGAGCGGCTGCGTCAGGATAGCCGAGAGCCAGTGCCGACTGAAAGTGGGCAAGCGCCTCGGCATTCGCATAGAGCGAGCGAGCATACTCCCCGGCCAGTTTGTAGTAATTGGCAGCCGCCGCGTCATTTCCCGCCAGGCGATAGTGCTCCGCGATCTGACCGGCCAGCGAGCCACTGGCGCGGTTGCCTCGTATGTGACTTGCTAATGCCTCTGCGATACGGCGGTGCAGTAGCCGCCTTCGCGCAAGACTTGTTTCTTCATAAACCAGCTCGCGTAGTTTCTGGTGGCTGAAGTCATACAATAACAAATGCTCGCTGCTCTGTTCCTGCACCTCTTCAACCAGGCCTTCTCTGGTCAGCTTTTCTAAAGCTGTGATCGTTTCGTCTTCGCTGCGCCCGCTTACCTCGCGTAACGTGTCGAAATCGAATGAGCGACCGATAGCAGCCGCCGTTGTCAGTAATTGCCAACCTATCTCATCAACAGTATTCAGGCGTGATTGGAGCAAATCACGCACGCTCCCTGGTAATGTCCACTCCGATGCCCCTACATTCAAAACATTTCTTTCGATAGCCGCCAGGTATTCGATCAGGAAGAAAGGAATACCCTCCGTCTCGGCATAGAGGCGATCCGTGAGATGTTCGGGTGTTCTATCTGCCAGGGACGATTGCACCAGTTCATTGACCGATGACCGGCTCAAGCGTGAGAGCGATAAGACAAGCGCGCTACCGAAGCGTTGTGCATCGACCAGCAGGTGATGCAGGCCTGATTCCCGCTCTAGCTGTTTCCCGCGCCACGCGAGAACCAGGCAAAGCGGCTGTTCAGGTACGCGGCGCACCATAAACCGCAATAAGTCAAGCGTTGCGCTGTCTGCCCAGTGCAGATCGTCAAAGAAGAGCACGCCAGGGCTATCTCCCCCGATCAATACAAAGAGAAGGTGGCGCATGGCCTCGAAGAAACGACTTTGCGCTCCAGGGCTATCGAGTACAGGTGGAGGCGGCAGACCAGGGCGCAGCGTAGCAAGTTCGGGCAGCAGCCGCGAAGCTTCACCCAGCGTATCAGGCGCTATCTTTTCTAAGCGAGCATTGATCGCTTGTGACGCAAGGGCAGCCCGCAGAGCAGTGATAACCGGCTCGTAAGCAAGATGCGCTTCGCCTTCATAGCAGCGTGCTGCGATAATCGCTGCGCCCTCCTGGCGGGCGCGAGCCAGCAACTCCTCCGCCAGGCGTGTTTTGCCGATGCCTGCCTCGCCTTCTACAATGATGACTCGCCCGCCAGTATCGATGGAATGATACGTGTCGAGCATGGTTGCCAATTCATGTGCGCGCCCAACCAGGCGAGAGCTTGCTACTGGATACTGCATCGAGGGTGTTGTTGCCCTTGCTGGCACGCCCTGAGGC
>CADDZH010000049.1 GCA_902812455.1 Chloroflexota bacterium
AGAGCCAAAGTTCATCAGGGCTTGCCCTTGCCCCGTAATGTTGTAAAATAATATGGCTTTAAAAAATACATTTGACATAACTATCATTCGGAGACACTAACCAATGGCAACAGAACCACAGAACCGTACACCCGGCAGGTATGGCATAGATGAGATCGAGGCAAGCAAGCTGGAAATATGGCCCAATTCGCACCCTGAGCGAGACTACGTGATACACCTGGAAATACCAGAGTTCACCTGTCTCTGCCCCCGCTCGGGCTTCCCTGATTTCGCCACCATCACTATCGATTACGTGCCGGATCAGCATGTCGTAGAACTGAAAAGCTTAAAGCTCTACATCAATAAATATCGCAATCGACAGATCAGCCATGAAACGGCAACCAATACCATCCTCGACGACCTGGTGACGCTACTTTCCCCTCGCTGGATGCGCGTAGTCGCCGACTTCAACGTGCGCGGCAATATCAAAACCATCGTCTTTGCCGAGCATACCGCGCCCGAATACCAGGGCCCGCATCCCGAATACAAACGCTACCAGCAAACTTTGTAGGTTCCGTGTCCTGGCCATATCATTCACGGCAGAATTTGTTAACGCCCATAATCGGGCCTCGATAAAGCCGGGTTTATTGGGCTGGTCGGTGCATGCTGGTATAGAGACCGATGCGAAGGATTTAGGGGTTTTCGGGATAGGATACCTGCGGCTGCTCGTACTGGCTGTGCTCGTATCTGGTCTCGGATTCCCTGCCAGGATGGTCAGTTTGAGGGGGAAGGTGCTGGCTTTCCTGGCGAGGGCGTGCCGGGGTGTTGGGCGCAATGAATTGGGCTTTGCCGGGCGCGATAAATCGGGCCCCTACGTGGGCGCGATAGCCTGACTCATAGGGCTGGTAGTGTTGCTGGGCTTGCTCCTGGCTCTGGGGGCGAGGTTGAGGTTGGGGATAAGGGCTTGGATAATAGACGGGTGGCGGCTGGATCTTCTGTGGCAGGCGACCGGCGAAGAAGTAGATGAGAGCCCCGATGAAATGGGTGAAGACGATCACGAATGCCCAGATGGCTTTCTGGGTATCTTTCAGTCTTTTGTTGGTGAGACAGTCGATGAGCATCCAGATCCAGAAGAGGGTTCCGAGCAGGGGGATGCCGATGATCAGCAGGGCGAAGAGTATGATGATGAGAATGATTATTCCATGCATTTTTTGGTTTTCCTGCGTTCCTACGTTATTGGTCAAAGAGGGCGGCGCAAGCGCCCCCACCACTCATCCCATCCGCTCCCGCCCCTACGGGTGACGATCCGAGGGGGCGGCGCAAGCGGCCCTTACGCGCCGTGGCATTTCTTGTATTTTTTGCCGCTACCGCAATAGCATGGGTCATTGCGGCCAATTTTCGTGGGCACAGGGCGCGTGTTTTGGGCAGCCGCGGGACGGCCGCTGCCGTTGCCGTGGTGGCCGGAAGAGCCGTTTTTGCGGGCTGCGATTTTGGCTTTGGCCCTGGCCTCGGTACCGTCAGATTTGGCCTGGCCGCTGGCCCTGGCGATTTCATCGGCGTTGGTGCGCAGTTTGCGCGGCGCTTTCCTCTTTGGTTCTGGCCGCTGCACTGGGAGCGCGAAGTTTTCATTGCGCAAGGTTGTGAGCAAGGCATTGACAATATGATGCTGGATGGCCAGCTTGAGCTCCTCGAACATGCGGAAGGCTTCATTCTTGAACTCGACCAGAGGATCGCGCTGGGCAAGGGCACGGAAATGAATGCTGGTGCGCATGACATCCAGGGCGTCGATATGATCCATCCACAGGCGGTCAACGATTTGCAGGGTAAATGAGCGCTCCAGGTCACGGATGGTGAAGACATTGCTCTCAGGATGCTGCGCTTTGAACTCGGCCTGCTGCTGGTCGAGTTGCCTGCTGCGCTCCTCATAGTGGTCGATGACCAGGTTGATAAACCTTTGCTTGATGTCTTCGCGGCGCAGGGTGTGGATATTCTCCGGCACTATGTCTTCCGGCACGGGAACCCAGCTCTCGATAATTGCAGAGAGCCTATCAAGTTGCTCTTCTTCGGTGATCATATGACCGGGGATGCACATATCGACGATGCGGCCAACCTCTGCGCGCATCATGTTCAGGATGCGCTCGTGCATATCGGCTCGTTCAAGGACGGCACGGCGGTCGGCATAGATGACTTCGCGCTGTTTGGCGATCACGTCGTCATACTCGACAACATTTTTACGCAGATCGAAGTTATAGCCTTCAACTTTGGCCTGAGCCTGTTCAATGAGGCGGGAGACCATATTATTCTCAAGGGGCATATCCTCGCTCATACCAACCATTTGCATAACCTTTGCCACGCGGTCGGCGGCGAAACGGCGCATGATTTCATCCTCTAGCGAGATGAAGAAACGGGATTGGCCGGGGTCGCCCTGGCGGCCCGCGCGACCTCGCAACTGGTTGTCGATGCGGCGCGATTCATGCCGTTCGGTCCCAATGATATGTAAGCCACCCAGAGCCACAACTCGCTTGTGGTCTTCCTCGCACTCGCGCACCTTTTCCCGCAGGAGTTCATCCTTCTCTGCCTGGGTCATGTTTTCGATGTACTGCTGGATGGCCTCCTCTTTCTCAGCCCGTTCGTCAGGGGTTTGGTCTGGCATCTCACGGATATAATTGACCTGCTCGGCATGTTTGCGCAGGATGCTCTCGAGGAAGCCGGCGGGATTCCCGCCGAGCAGGATATCTGTCCCACGACCGGCCATGTTAGTAGCGATAGTGACCGCGCCACTACGACCGGCCTGGGCAACAATCTGGGCCTCACGTTCATGGTGTTTCGCGTTAAGTACATTGTGAGGAATGCCCTGGCGATTGAGTTTCTCAGAGAGATACTCGGAGTTCTCAACCGAGGTTGTACCAACGAGGACGGGGATGCCTACCTCATGTAAAGCCTTGATCTCTTCAACCACGGCATTGAATTTGGCCTCGGCTGTGCGATAAATGAGATCGGGCAATTCAATGCGGATCATCGGCTTATGCGTTGGGATAACGACCACGTCCAGCTTGTAGATTTTGTCAAATTCTTCGGCTTCGGTGATAGCGGTACCGGTCATGCCGGCCAGCTTCTTATAGAGGCGGAAGTAGTTCTGGAAGGTGATGGTAGCCAGCGTATGGTTCTCGCGCTGGACAGCAACACCCTCTTTTGCCTCGATAGCCTGGTGCAGGCCCTCGCTGTAGCGGCGCCCTGGCATGAGGCGACCGGTGAACTCATCTACGATGATCACTTCGCCATCTTTGACGATGTAATCTTTGTCGCGCTTAAAGATCACCTGGGCTTTGATGGCATTTTCCATATAGCGAGTCAAATCGAGGTTGCTCTCATCGTAGATGTTGCTGACGCCTGCCAGTCTTTCCAGTTTGTCGATGCCCGCCTCGGTCAGGATAACGGTACGCAATTTTTCCTCAACGGTATAGTCGATATCAGGCTTGAGGCGGGGAACCCAGCGAGCGAACTGGACATAGAGATCGGTGGATTCCTGCCCCTGACCTGAGATGATCAAGGGAGTGCGGGCCTCATCGATGAGAATGTTGTCAACCTCGTCAACGATGGCATAGTTCAGGTCGCGCTGCACGACCTGGTCGAGGGAGACGACCATGTTGTCGCGCAGGTAGTCGAAGCCGAACTCGTTGTTGGTGCCATAGGTGATATCGGCATTGTAGGCTGCCTTGCGCTCAGCAGTTTGCGGTTCAACGGCATTGACGAGCACGCCGACGGTCAGGCCGAGGAACTTATAGATATGCCCCATCCACTCAGCGTCACGGCGAGCCAGGTAGTCGTTGACGGTGACGACATGCACGCCTTTGCCGGTCAGGGCGTTGAGATAGACAGGGAGGGTAGCGACAAGCGTTTTGCCTTCGCCTGTTTTCATCTCGGCGATTTTGCCCTGGTGCAGCACGATGCCACCGATCAACTGCACGTCGAAGTGGCGCATGTTGAGGGTGCGCCTGGCGGCTTCGCGTACAACGGCAAAGGCCTCCGGCAGTAAATCCTCGAGGGTCTTGCCATGCCTGTAGCGTTTGACCATTTCCGGGATGAGCAGGTCCATCGCGTCGGCTTTGAGGGCGACGATTTCGGGTTGCAGGTATTGCAGTATCTCGCCGAGCAGCTTCTCGAGCCGTTCGTTCGCCTCCTCGTCGTCTTCATCGCCGGCGGGCGTATTGCGGCGAGCTTCTTCAAAATGAGCCCAGGCTTTGGTAAAAGCTTCGTTGAGGAAGTCGTCGTCGATCTCTTTGATGACCGGTTCGATCTCTTTGAGAAGCGAAAGCGTGGCCTGGCGTGGGTCACCGGCTTCATCCGGCCATTCCTGGCGAGCCTCGGCTCGGTCCATGGCTGCATTGACCCGGAGGAGATTGAGTGTGGGCGAGAGACGCTCATAGGCTGTTTCAAAGCACTCGGAGAGGGTTTCGCGCAGTTCATCGCGCAGGTAGCGCTCGGGGTCACGACGGCGTTCGAGGGCCTGGCGATATTCGGTGATGGCAGCGCGCAATTGCTCATCAGTGCATTTGCTCGCCTGCGTTTCTACGGCATCGAGCGCTTCACGGAAGAGTTTCACCAATTCATCTTCAAGCACCAGCCCGCCTTTGAGATAGAGATAGAGCTGCGAGCGGAACTTGGGAGTTTTGGCGGCCAGCTCCTCATCGCTTAGCTCTTGCATGGCCGGCTCAAGTTCATTGATTTTATCGACAAGCGGTTGGAGCGCTCTTAGATCTTTTTTATTGGGGTCACCGATTATTTTCCCAAGTAATTGCATACGTGCGTGTTCTCCTGCAAATTGCTGGCATTAGTTCATACTGAACAAGTGTGTATATGGTCTTATGTATAGTAAAGGGTATGAAAACCTCTAATCAGCTTATACCTGTCCTGTTCATTATATCATACGGGAGTACTATGTGAGAGGTTGAGGGTACGTACTTCGTTCTAGGAAATACAAGGATTCTTGACTTGAGAAGCTAAAGGATAGTATAATAACATTGGACTAAGAACATATGTTCGGAGGTTTCCATGAGTGATAGATCTGCCATTGAATGGACAAATGCTACCTGGAATCCGGTGACTGGCTGCACAAGAGTCAGTCCAGGGTGTGATCATTGTTATGCTTTGGCATTTGCTGAACGTTTTCGGGGAGTTCCTGGTCACCCCTACGAACAGGGTTTTGATCTCAAGTTATGGCCTGAGCGACTAAGCCTTCCACTAGAGTGGAAGAAGCCGCGACGTATCTTTGTGAATTCGATGAGCGATCTGTTCCATAAGGATGTGCCAGATAGCTTTATTCTTGAGGTATTCAAGACAATGATACTGGCTAATCGACATATCTATCAGGTTCTCACAAAGCGCCCTTCCCGGCTTGTTAATACCGGCCTTACAGAGAAGATCACTGATGTTATTTCAAGCCTCACAGGAAGTTCGTCCTGGCCTGCTCATATCTGGCTAGGCGTCTCAGTTGAGACTGACGCCTATGTGTGGCGTGTTGACGCTCTCCGTAAGATACCTGCAGCTATTCGCTTTATTAGTGCTGAACCTCTACTTGGCCCGTTAGATAATCTTCGCCTGGAAGGGATTCATTGGCTTATCAGCGGTGGCGAAAGCGGTATTGGACATCGCCCGTGTGACCCCAGATGGGTGCGTAATCTGCGCGATCGCTGTCAAGATGCGGGTGTTGCTTTCTTCCATAAACAATGGGGAGGTCGCACTCCTAAGTCGGGCGGGCGTTTGCTTGATGGACGGACATGGGATGAATTTCCTAGAGTAGCTATGTTAGTGGGGTGAGTGTTATCAAGGAATTTATCTTTATATGAAATTCATGATGATGGATAGAGTTGACAATTATCATTTAGTTTCCTTGTTTTACGAGGAGTCGGGCTGAGGAGCTTTTTCTCATCGACAAGCTTCTGCACCTCATTCAAATACTCAGACTTCAGGTAGCGCATGAAATGCTTTTGCACTATTCTAGACCAGATCGATTTTCTCGTTTCTCCAGGATGCTCAGCTACCGTATCCATGATGACAGGCTCTAATCCCTCTATGGAGCGCATTTCTCTCCAATCGGTGTTTTCCCATAGTCCACTGGCAAAATCAGCTCTATGCATTCCAGCAAAATAGGCCTTTGCCATAATGTCATTCAGGAGCAGCATTGCATCTGGATGGCGAGAGGCAAATACGATAAAGTATTTTATTCTGCTTTCTGTTCGCTCACGAACAGGGCAAGAGCCTGTGAATGGCATATATGGTGAGAGCTTCGACCTATAGGCTTCCATAAGCTGAATTTCTCGCTGTTCGCGGTTCATATTGGGTTGGAATATGATGTCTTTCCAGTAATCTCCTCCAAACACCTTGGTTAGTATTTCATGGTAACTGTTGATGAGTTCAGCGCGTTGGCCTTGCTTGACAGTATGGCGAGCAGCTAAGCGATGCATGACAGGCATATTCATAGTAAGAAGGATTTCAGTACTGAAATCTGGTTCTCTATCGAGGAACGGCAGTAGTAAAGAGAACTCGCAGCCTTTCAATCCAAAGGGATCTAAATACAAAAAGACCGTTTCATCTTTAAGAGCCTTAGCCAGCGTCTGAAGTAGTCTTGTACTGTCGCCTAAGACAGCCTGAGCAGAATTAGAGAACCCATGTTTCTGGATAACACTTTTTAACTTCTTATGGTGATTCTCATCCTTATTGATAAAGATGGCTCTATAGCGCCCTTTTGCATATTTTTCAGCGGCCTGGCACATAAGAAGGGGTGAACCTGGCTTATCATCACCAAAAACTCCAGGCCCAGCATAACCATCTATCAATAAAATTGGGCGCCCTAAACGACTTACTTTGGCCAAATAGGGAGACATGTAATTTTGTAATACTTCATCTTTGATGAGTGACCAGGGACGTTTACCAGCGAAGAAATCATCATCAGTTACACTCACTTTTACCCCCTGTTCGCTCCAAGTGCATGAAATGGTGAAAAAATTGCTCTTTATTATTTTGCACCTGGTGGCTTATTTAATCGTAGAAATATTAAGTTCATCCATTATAAGATATGCACATAGATATTGCAATAGAGAGGTGAATATTGGACATCTTAAAAAGAAAGAGCTTGCCAATTTTTATGCTGTGGTTAGGAATTGCATCTTCATATGAGGGAATTACACAGGATCGGAACCGTGTTCTGTACAGAAAAGGTAGTAGAATGATACTAGGGTAAGAACGAGTTTACAAAGGTAGGTTTAGCAGGGATCGAGAGAAGGCCGGGATGCATCCTAACAATCTGGAGCTGATGGCAGCAGCGGCTCTCCGCCATGTCAGCCGTAACGAGGCCGTCAAATCTTACATACAGCAACATCCCCCCTTACATGATGTTCTCCTGCGAGCAGCGCGAAGGTTTATCGGCGGTGAGTCGCTGGCCGAGTGTCTCGATGTTGCGCAGTCCATCCAACAGCAAGGCTCGGCGATCACGATTGATTATATGGGGGAGAGCACGCGCGATGCTGCTATGGCAAAGCAGGCTACCGGTGAATTTTTGCGTGTGCTCCAGGCGATTGCTGAGCGAGGGCTCAATGCTTCGATTTCACTGGACTTATCCCATATCGGGCTGGTGGTGGATAGCGAGCTGGCGTATCGCAATGCTTGCCTGCTGGCACAGGCTGCCCAGGAGATCGGCACAGAGATGATGATCAGCATGGAGGGTTCGGAGCGGACCGACGCTATCTTAGCCATGCACAAGCGGCTATGCGCAGAATTTGACAATGTGGGGATCACGTTGCAAGCGTATCTTTACAGAACGACCGCTGACCTGGCATCGGCGCTTAACCGACCTGGCCGTATCCGGCTGGTCAAGGGCGCTTACGAGGAGCCGGAGGGTGTAGCGGAGCCGAGGGGAGCGGTGCTTGACCAGGCGTATTGCGATTTCATGGAAATCCTCTTGATGAGCGGGCATCGTTGTTCTATCGCTACACATGACCAGGCACTACTCAAGCATGCACAGAAGTTTATTCGAGAGCACAGGTTAAAACGCGATCAGATTGAGTTCGAGATGCTGTATGGAGTGACGCCCGAACGCTTGCAACAGGTGCGCAAGCGGAAATACTATACGCGGGTGTATTTGCCATATGGACAGGAATGGTACCTGTATCTCTGCCACCGCTTGGCGGAATACCCACCAGGAATATACCAGGCGATAGCCGACGCAGCGGATATATTGTAGGGGCCGATTTATTTCATTAAAATATTCTGCGCCCGCCGCTTACCGAGATCATTTGTCCTGTAATCCAGCGGGCCTGCTCGGAGGCCAGGAAGACAACCACATCAGCTATGTCCTCGGGTCGTCCCACGCGCCCTAACGGGGTTTCTGCGGCAATCTTCGCCTCCATTTCTGGAGTGATCCAGCCGGTCTGGATCGGCCCAGGAGAGACGATATTCGCAGTGATGCCATATCTTCCCAGCTCTATAGCGGCGGCGCGAGTATATGATTCGGCTGCATACTTGCTCGCCCCATAGGAGATTTCATGGAAAAAGCCGGGAGCACCATCCGTGCTGATATTGATGATACGTCCCCAGTGTATCCCTCGCGTGATGCGCCGCCGTGCAAATTCGGCCATCATCAGTGCCACCGCCCGGCTATTGACCGCAAAATGGGCATCATGGCTTTCCGGGGTTATAGTATAGACGCTGTAACCTGCAGGCGCCTGATCCTCTGCACCAAGTTCATTCTGCGGGACAAAGGTATCTGCGGTGCAGTGATCTGCATTGTTCACCAGCACATCAACAGGCCCGAATATGGACTCAGCGCGGTCAAAAAGCATAGGGATGTTGGCCGGATTCGCCAGGTCTGCTTCAATAGCCTCTGCTCGCCCGCCCCGGCTGCGTATAACCTGGACAACCTCGCCTGCGGATTTAGCTCGCTGCGCATTATAGAAATCCAGGCCAGGAGTATTGCCGGCATGCTCTTGTGACTTGCCCTCGCTCTTTAACGGTGGCATACGCAGGTAGTTGATCAGTACAGCCGCCCCTTCAGCCGCAAAGGCCCTTGCCGTAGCCGCTCCGATGCCGTGATTGGCTCCGGTGATAAGCACCACTTTGTTTTGTAATCCCGTCTGTACCATGTCAGTATCCTTCCTTTGCCAAATCTCCATCCTTCCAGGTGATTTTGGGATGAAAGAGAGCGGGTCCCCGGCACACGGTCTCCCAGACCGCGTCCCCGCACCCCGTCAGGGGCGGCAGCCCCTGAACCCTGCTTTCGCCCTAAAGCCCCTTTGCCAAGTTCGCCTATTAGAGCATACAATAAAAGCAGGTAATCAAGGTAGAACTAACAGCCCTTTATACACATGAAAGGATAGTTGTATGCGCAGTAAGATAACCGTTGTAGGAGCAGGTTTTGTCGGCAGCACGCTGGCCCAGCGCCTCGTAGAGCGTGATTATGCCGACGTGGTGATGTACGACATCATTCCGAATATGCCACAGGGCAAGGCGCTGGATATGCTTGAGGCAGGGCCTGTGCTGGGTTACGACACCCTGGTCATTGGCACCAACGATTATGCCGATACGGCCAATTCAGATATCGTGGTAATCACCTCTGGCTTCCCACGCAAGCCTGGCATGAGCCGCGACGACCTGGTTAAGAAAAACCAGGAGATCATCACAGAGGTGACGCAGCAGGTGGTTAAGTATTCGCCAAACTGCATCATTATTATGGTGACAAATCCGCTGGACGCCATGGCCCAGCTTGCCTACCACATTAGCGGCTTCCCACGCAACCGCGTCGTAGGTGAGTCCGGTGTACTGGATACGGCGCGTTTCCGCACCTTTATTGCACAGGAACTAGGGGTCTCGGTGCGCGATGTACAGGCCTATGTGCTGGGCGGGCATGGTGATACCATGGTGCCGCTTGCTCGCATGTGTACTGTTGCCGGCGTACCCATCTCGCAACTGCTATCGTCAGAACGCATCGAACAGATCGTGCAGCGCACTCGCGATGGCGGCGCCGAAATCGTCAATTTGCTGGGCACAGGCAGCGCCTACTTTGCGCCCTCTGCTTCCGTCTTGCAGATGGTAGATTCTATTTTGCTCGACAAGAAGATGATCATGCCCTGCTCTGTCTACCTGCAGGGCGAATATGGCATTCATGATCTGTTTGTGGGAGTGCCTGTCAAGCTAGGCGTGCAGGGCGTGGAGCAGATCGTGGAGATCGAACTCAACGACAACGAGCGCGCCATGCTCCAGAAATCGGCCAATGCCGTCAAGGAGCTGATCAACGTGATGGGGATTTAATATACACGTCAGATAATGAAGATAAACAAAATCATCTGCCTATGTCATGCTGAGCGAAGCGAAGCATCTGCTGCCGATCGACAGAGATCCTTCGCTTCGCTCAGGATGACAGTCTATAAGGCCTTTAATTTGTTCATCTTCAACATCAGATATATCAAGGGGAATGGATAATATGGAAGCTGCTCTCTCAGATGTCACAGTGATTGATCTTTCGCGTGTATTTGCCGGGCCGTACTGCACCATGATGTTAGGTGATATGGGCGCGACCGTCATCAAAGTGGAGCAGCCCGGCAAAGGTGACGATACGCGGTATTTCGGCCCTCCCTACATCGCGGGCGAGAGCGCCTATTACCTGGGGCTGAACCGCAACAAATACAGCATTACCCTCGATTTCAAAAACCCTGATGACGTGAAGCAGCTTCTTGAGTTGGTACGCAACGCTACCGTGCTGGTAGAAAACTTTCGCCCTGGCACGCTTGATAAGCTGGGGCTTGGCTACGAGCAGTTGCGCTCCATCAATCCTGGCCTGATCTACTGCTCGATCAGCGGCTATGGCCACAATGGCCCGTATGCTATGCGCCCCGGCTACGATTTTGTTGCCCAGGCGGAATCGGGTATCATGTCGGTGACGGGTGAAGTCGATGGCGAGCCACAGCGTGTCGGCTCGCCGGTTGCCGATACTGCCGCCGGTATGTTTGCCTGCATGTCTATCCTGGCCGCGCTACATGTACGTGATAAGACTGGGAAAGGGCAGCATATCGACATTTCCCTCTTTGAGTCCGCCGTCGCCCTCCTGGGCAATGTCTCGGCCAACTATCTTATCTCCGGTGAAGAAGCTCAGCGCTATGGCAACGGCCATCCCAATATCGTTCCCTACCAGGCATTCCGCACAAAGGATGGATATATCGTTGTTTCTTGTGGCAACGACCGGCTCTACCAATCCCTTTGCTCTCTGCTGGGGCGAGATGATCTGGCGAGCGATCCGCGTTTTGCCACCAATCCGCAGCGCGTGCGCAATCGCAGCGAGCTGGTACCAATCTTGCAGGAGCTTTTCCTGCAGCGAGAGAGCGGGGAATGGTTAGAGAAACTGGGTGCTGCCGGCATTCCCTGCGGCCCTATCAACAGCGTCAGCCAGGTCTTCAACGATCCCCAGCTCAAGGCTCGCGGGTTCGTCTGGGAATGCGAGCACCCTACTGCCGGAACCATTAAACTTTCCGGCTCGCCCATTCGCCTCTCGGAGACCCCTACCCGCCTGTACAAGGCGCCCCCGCTGTTGGGCGAGGATAACGAGAAGATTTTGCCGTCTAATCGGTAGGGGCGAGGGCAGGAGGTGGGCGATGGCAGGGGCAAGAGACCAGGACAGGGACAAGCCCTGTCCCTACCCTAGGCGGCTGCGCAGGCTGAGGCGTAGCATGGTAGGGGCGATCCTTGTGGGCGACCGCAAGGGTATTCCATTGCTGGTATCATTCGCCAACAGAATCCCTGGTACCTGTTCTCTGACTAGATACCCAGCGCATCTTTTCTTTTCCGCTGTTGAACTGTACAAGCTTTTCCCAGTTAATGCTGCCATCGGGATTACCGAAGTTGTTCTGGAATTCAAAAGCAAACCTATTGATGGCCTTATCCCATTCCTCCTCAAACTTCATGCGGTGCTGCTGGGGATAGTCTCGCATTAATGTGATGAGCTTCAAGTAAAAATCCGGATCGCCGGTAAGTTCTTCCCAGAAAGCCTGTCCTGATCGAATACGGTATGTTCGATCTTTTGTTGGATTGGAAAATTTACGGCCATAAGCATGGCCCAGAAGCGGATCAAACCGTTTATGAAGCTTGAGCAATCGGCTTCCCAGGCTTCTGAACTCCTGGTCCTGTCGCTTTGCCTGGCTGGAATTGAAAATATTAGGACCTGACTTTACAGCAATTGCTTTATAAACAGTATCCGATTCCAGCGCAACATCGACTCCTTCGCTAGGTGAGACAATCCCTCCACTACACAATTTTGCTATTGGTTCGAAGAAGGCATCGCCAAATATGCTCTCGTCCGATGAAGACATGAAGGCTTTTAGTATCTCCTCCACAATTTCGGATGCCTTTTGCACACCTACAGCTCGAAGAAGATAAGGATTTTTCTTGCGTAAAACATTTTGTAACTTGAGTTCAGAAAGCTTCTTCATCCGTCTCTGGTAAAAATCATCCAGGCTTCGCCGTATTAAATCCTCAAGTTCCGACTGATTCATAGCATCCATTATCACCCGCTTGATCTTCGTCATCTTCCGAATCGTCGCCAGCCAGAAATAGGGGGATAGGAAGTTGCGGATCATCGAGTCGTTTCCTGGCCAACTGTATATACATAGGATCAATCTCGATACCAATGCAGCGGCGATCTAACTGTTTTGCTGCAACTGCAGTCGTTCCAGAGCCAAGAAATGGATCAAGAACAACATCGCCCATCTGAGTAAATAGCTTGATAAACCAGCTAGGCAACTCAACGGGAAAAGTAGCACTATGCCCTTTATTGCTACATTCGGTTGCTAGATAAAGCACATTATCTGGATAAGCCCATTCGCGCCCTACCCAATTTTCAATCTTTTTCCCAAAGCCGCTCTGCACACGTGAATTATCTCTCCTCTTATCCGTCTCACTCAAATTCCGCAAGCGGGCCTCTTTCCAGTCACCCATTGGAACCCGAACTGCATCCTGGTACATGGCAAAGTGTTTGCTTTTCGTGAAATGCAAACAGCGCTCCCATCCATCTCGAAAGCGGTTGGGCCACTTGCCAGGATAACTGTTACGTTTATGCCATATATACTCTTCAGTCCAAAGCCAACCTTGCTTACGTAGGGCCATGATCAGTTCGAGGACGTAAGTATGGCGCTCTCCATTCACCACACGCTCCTTAATATTGAGAATAAAGGAGCCTTCTGTTTTCAGCACTCTTTTTAGCTCAGCAGATATTGGGAGAAACCATTCCACGTATTTGTCTGGATGGACCCCACCATATGTATCTTTTCGTTGATCTGCATAAGGTGGAGATGTCACTATCAGATCAACAGAACTAGCTTTTAACGTTGGCAAAACATCCAGACAGTCGCCTTGAAAAATTTGAATTTGTTCAATGTGCCCGTTTGCCATAAATGTGTTCTCCTCTATCCTCTATTGAGGATGTGGTATATAGCCTCATTATAACATGCTTTGTTTTCTTTGTCTTGAACATAAGTACATAAGTCAGGGCTGCCGCAAGAAATGCCGAGACCCTCAATCCTGAAAAGCATGAGAGCAGTAACCTGGTTTCGTCAAAGCGTAGCTATACCAGCCTTAGAAACCATCACCTTGCAAGCTGTTGATTAAAGAGAGTTGAAAAGATGATAAAATGTTTATAATATTGAACGCTTAAGGGCTTATTGAAAACGGGATTATGGGTCTGACCCCCTTGGGGTGCCAGGGTTCCGAAGGAGCATTGTCCATGTCTATCAGCCTGCACGATGTCGAAAAACTTCAGGCGCTTTATCCTGACTACCAGATCGAGTTGAGAGAAGGAAAACTTATTATTATGAGTCCATCAGATAGCGTCTCCGGCGAAATCGGCGTCCGCTTCATTGCGCTATTAGCCCCCTGGGTTTATAGCCATAACTTAGGACGAGTCCTGGATTCGAGTACTGATTTCCGCATGCCCAATGGCGATCTCCTCTCTCCTGATGTGTCTTTTGTTTCACGAGAGCGGCTCAAGCAAAATCCGCGTACCTATGTGCCAGTGGTTCCTCAATTAGTCGTCGAGATCAAATCCAGCCGGGACCGCATTCGTGACCTTGAGGAGAAAATAGCCTTGTTTTTAAGCCAGGGCACGCAGGTAGGCATGCTCATTGATCCCGATACACATACCGTCTCGGTCTACCGTTCCGCCGGGCCAGGTCAACATGCTGGTAATGGAAAAGAGTTCAGCCCCCAGGTAATAACTTTACGGGATGGAGATAGCCTGAGCGTTCCTGAGCTTTTCCCCGGCTGGGAGATTCCCATTACGAGCCTCTGGCCCGTTATTTATGAGTAGCGAACATTAACGTCCGCTTCTTGCCCCCTCAAATAGAATGAGAAGAGAGAAAAAGGGTTCTCCGTCCTTTGGGGTGATTGACAAGAAGTAGCCGATCAATCGGCAGTGGGCGCAATGAATTGCGCCTCTACGATTCACCCGGAAGGATGGAGACCCAGAAAAAGAAGTCCCTTGTTCAATTTAACCGAATAAGGTATACTAGCCTGGACGTTTTAGTCGCTTTCTCTGTTATCTGGAGGTAGGATATACGTGAAACTTATATGTAAGCAGCAAGACCTGAGCCGTGGCCTTTCTATTGTGGGCCACGCCGTTTCAAATCGCACCACACTCCCCATCCTTTCCAATATTTTGCTCGCAACCGATCAAGGCCGCTTAAAGCTGGCCGCAACAAACCTGGAGATCGGCATCAATTGCTGGGTGGATGCCGAGATAGAGGAAGAAGGCTCGACAACCGTCCCTGCAAAACTGCTCACCGACTTTGTCAACAGCCTGCCGCAGTCCTCGGTTGAGATTACCGTCCCTGGCGAGACTAATAAACTCAATATCAAGAGTGAAGGAAGCAGCGCCAACATCAAAGGCATGGACGCCTCTGAATTTCCCTTGATTCCCAGCGCCGAAGGAGGAGAAACTCCGGTGATACTGGATGCGAATCTCCTCAAAGAAATGATTGCTGAGGTCGTCATTGCGGCTTCAGAGGATGAATCCCGCCCGGTCTTTTCCGGCGTGCTTGTGCAGGTGAGCGGCGAAAAAGTCACTTTTGCGGCTGCTGATGCCTTCCGCCTGGCTGTACGCACCGCTGCCCTGCCCGGCGATGATACTGCTCACCCGGACATCCTGATCCCTGCTCGCACTTTGGAAGAGCTTGCTCGCATCCTGCCCTCGGAAGGTACGGTGCAGATGATCGTTACGCCGAATCGCAGCCAGGTACTCTTCCATACCGAGCAGATCGACCTTGTATCGCGCCTGATCGAAGGCAACTTTCCCAATTACCGGCAGATTATTCCGAAGGAGTATACGACGCGGGCCATCGTGGATACGAAGGCCTTTGCAGCGCACGTCAAGCAGGCAGCCATCTTTGCTCGCGACAGCTCAAATATCACGCGCTTCAAGATTAACGGCTCCGATAGCGAAGCTGGAGGGGGAAGCATCACAATTGAGGCGACTGCTGAAGACCTGGGCGACAATGTGAGTGTGCTTGAAGCCGACGTGGATGGACCCGAGCAGCAGATCATTTTTAACGTGCGCTACCTCTCAGATGTACTTGCGGTACTCGATGTGCCCCAGGTATCGCTCGAGGTGACTGCTGCTACCAAACCGGGGGTGATCAGGCCGATTGGGGATATCGATTATGTGTATGTCATCATGCCTATGCATGTCAACCGATAATAGAATCGGGTCATGGAGCGGTGGGGTAGTGCAAGGGTGCAAGGGCATAAGGGCAAGCGCAAGGCCCCCACGCCGCATCCTCTCCACCCACAGCTTCGATAAATCGAGCTTCTACAGCTCCTACGGGTTCGCCACAGCTCTCTCATGTATCTCGCGCATCTTTCGCTAGACGATTTTCGCAATTTTAAGCATCTTGACCTTTCCCTGGGGCGTGGCCTCTTCCTGTTCTATGGAGAAAACGCCCAGGGGAAAACAAACCTGCTCGAAGCTGTGACCATCCTTGCTACCGGGAACTCTTTTCACGCTACGGCCGATCGCGAGGTTGTCAACTGGCATGCCCACGACCACCTGGCTCGCTTGCGGGCCGCTGTCAAACGACGCGAAGACGAGCTCTGCATCGAGATTGTAATTGTTGATCCACATATTGATGGGCAGGCTCATCCTGCCGGTACGGTTGAATTCCCGCCGAATACGCCACGCAAGCGCATCAAGATCAATGCAATTCCAAAGAAGACCATGGAGCTGATAGGGCAGATGAATGTTGTTCTGTTTGCTCCCGCCGACCTGCATCTCGTCGATGGTTCGCCTGATGAACGACGGCGCTTCCTGGATCGCGCCCTTTGCCAGGTGCAGCCTCGCTATTGCCAGGCGCTGGTACAATACCGCAAAGTTATCATCCAGCGTGCCGCCTTGCTCAAACGTGTGCGCGACCGTCAAGAAGACCCGCGCATGCTCGATTACCTGGACGGCAGGCTGGTAGCGCTGGCCAATTTGATCATTTTTGAGCGGCAGCGCATGGTTTCTGCTCTCAACGAGCAGACCTCGCTTATCCAGGAAAGGCTCAGCGGCGGGCATGAGCGCTTGCAGATCATCTACCGGCCATCGTTCAAGGTTGATCCCTCCTGGAGCCCGGCAGAGGCTCAAGAGCATTACCTGGCACAACTGCAGCAGGTGCGGCAGAAAGAGATTCACCAGGGAGTTTGCCTCTTGGGGCCACACCGTGATGACCTGGAGTTTCTGGTGAATGGCGTCAATATGCAGACCTATGGCTCGCGCGGGCAGCAGCGAACGGCTGCGCTCTCTACCAAGCTAGGGGAGCTGGCGTATATGCGGGCCTGCACGGGGGACGAGCCGGTATTGCTCCTGGATGATGTATTCAGCGAACTCGATGCGCAGCGCCGCCAGCACCTGCTGCGTGAGGTGCTGCAACACGAACAGGTGCTGCTCACTGCAACCGATCTCAGCAGCGTACCACCCGATATGCTGGCAAATGCTCATGTATACCAGATCATTGAGGGCGTGGTAACACCTGCGGGCTAGTGCCATTTCTGTTCAAGAGCCGTCCACGCCTGCCGCACCTCTGCCACCTCTGCCTCGTCCGGCACAACCTCACCATAGCGCGTGGCCGTATACGCTTCGGTCACCGTTGTTAGCTCCGGCTCAGATACTGGCAATCGTTCGTCCAGCCGCTGCCTGAACTCGTAAGGCGTCTCCTCTTTCTTGCGCGGGTAGCCACGGGCAGCGGCACGTCTTAGCAGAGCTTTGTATATCTCGCGGATGCTGCGTGCAGCAGGTTCCAGGGGCATTTCCTCCATTGAGGCTTTTGCTGCTTCGTGCCCGTCGCCATGGCGAGCAAAGCGCCGGAAAAGCATGCGCAACCAGGCCTTGAACTGCGACCAGAAGAGCGCCCATGACCATATACTTTCGTGCAATTCTGCATCTTTCGGGCGCGAGACAAGTCGCACTCTGCGCCGGTAGCGCAATATCCAGCGAGCCACAATCACCACCAGCACAAAAAACAGGATGGGCAACAAAACCTTGAGGATAAGGACAATTACAGGAGATGCCGCTGCGGGATGCAGAACGGGAGGCTGCCTCCTTGACGGTAGTCCTATCTGCCGGTGAGAAGGCGCAGGATGAGGTAGGAGCGAGAAGATCCAACTGATGAGTAAGAAGAGAGGGGTGACCAGCGCAACGATGAGAGAAGCCAGTATCAAAACCAGCCAATCGTATACCTGCCCTAAAAAACTGAATGTTTGCTGTATTCCTATGAGCAGAGCAGGATTGGCAATCGTATCGACCAGCCAGGCGATGAGCAGTAAAGCCAGCCCTATGGTACCTATCACGGCCAGTACAGCTCGTTCATGGACATCGATATTGCTTTCTGAGCTGAGAGGATGCGTGTGACGGAGAAATGTAATACGCGCGAGGGCATGAGCCGACAGCGACAGGAATAAAAAGATTGGGACGAGTAGCAAGAGCAGCGCATCGTCATTGAAGGTCACCCCGGCGCTCGCCTGCCCTGCTCGTACAAGGATCACTAAAACTATGATGATCATGCCCACACGCAGCGTCGTGAAGATATGCCCTGGCTCGTACTCATGGTAAAGCAAGCGCATTCCTCGCCAGCAAAAGTAGAGCGAGAGCGCGATTATCGTAAATACGTGATAGGCGTTTACATTCAGGAAAAGAATATCGTTCAACAGCGCTAGCAACCAGCGGGGATCGAGGAAAAAAGCTGTTTGCGCGTACATAGTTAGCCAGATGACGAAGAGTGTTGTCAGGCTGGCAAAGAGGATGAGCGGGCGAGAACCTGGCAGAGCTTTTCTCGTGTGCTCAGCCTGTTGCCCCTCTGATCCGGCTTTGGTAGAGGCATTATCAGGCGCTGGGGCGCTAGCCGAGCGCCGCTCCGCCCTACTTAAGATCCATTGAGTACCGACAATGAGCACAAACGGCGCCCACAAGGGCATAAGCGGCGCTCTGGATTGGAAGAAGTCGAGGCCTGCCAGTCCAATGAAAATGGCATCAACCCAGCAAGTCTCAGCGGCAGCGAAAAGGAATGGGAGAAGAACCTCACCCAGGCTGGGTGTTTCTGGCAATTCAGTATAGCCCAGGGCCAGGATGTCCAGGCTGCGGCGCAAGGTTGTCCTCTCCAGGCTTTTCTCCTGGTTCTCCATGTTATTATTCTCAGATTGGCCTGCTGGTGGCGGCGCTGGTGCAAGACCCATATTCGATGCCCGGTGTCCTCACATGCATACTGTACACTACCAGCAGTGTACCACAGAGATATTGTGAGTGCCAGGGCGCCCTACGACATATTCGCAAGGGTTGCCTGGTAATTCCTGGTCATCTCCTCAAGGCTATCGCCACCAAATTTTTCAATGAAGGCCTCGGTTAAGATGATAGCCATCATGGCCTCGCCCACGACGGCGGCAGCAGGAACAACGCAAACATCGCTGCGCTCATAGCGGCTCTGCTCGATATTTGCTCCGCTCGCCAGGTCTACCGATGGTAGAGGATGAGCCAGCGTAGGAATGGGTTTTACCCCCACACGCACGACTACCGGTTCTCCGTTGGTGATACCGCCTTCAATGCCGCCGGCATTGTTCGTCAGATGAAACCAGTGACCATCAGGGGCCCGGCGCAGCACATCATGTACTTGCGAACCGCTACTACGCGCCGCCTGAAAGCCCGCTCCAATCTCCATGGCCTTGACCGAGGGAATACTCATCATGGCCATGCCTAAACGAGCGCTCAGCCGCCGGTCCCACTGGCTGTAGCTTCCCAGGCCAATGGGCACGCCAAAAGCAACGACCTCGAAGGTTCCGCCACAGGTATCGCCATGCTGCCTGGCCTCCAGGATACGGGCAATCATCTTTTCCGTCAAAGCAGCATCGGCGCAGCGCACGGGGGAAGCCTCTACCGCTTCCCACATCCCAGGCGGATAGGCATCGCGGGTGCACGAACGAGGAGTCTCATAGCCTACGCCGGCAATAGAAAGCACGTGGCTATGGATAGCCATACCAAAATGGCCCAGGAGTTGGCGGCAGAGGCTACCAACGGCAACACGCGCTGCCGTCTCCCTCGAACTGGCACGCTCGATCACGTTGCGAATATCGTCATGACCATATTTCATGGCGCCGGGAAAATCGGCATGGCCCGGACGAACGCGAGTGACCCGTTCAATAGCTGCCTCGGTGGGTGCAGCGCTCATCTGCTCTTGCCAGTTAACCCAATCAAGGTTTTCGATTTGCATACTAACCGGCGAACCAAGCGTCTTGCCATGACGTATACCTGAGAGAAAGCGGACAGCATCCTTCTCGATCTTCATGCGCCCACCGCGTCCATAGCCGCCCTGCCTGCGGCGAAGGTCTTCATCAATGATCGCTTTCTCAACAGGCAAGCCGGCCGGTAACCCTTCTACGATCATAGTCAGGCAAGGACCATGAGATTCGCCCGCCGTTAAAAAACGAAACATATATCACCCCTGCTCTTTTTAACTGGTGATGAGTATACCCTTTTCATTGAAACAACGGAAGAATATGGGCTTATTATTTTAGCAAGAGGATATTGACAAAAAACAAAAGTGTACTATACAATATACTTTAAAGCGATTATATTTATTGTTGATTTCTTTCCGTCCACAAACATTGTAGCAGGAGGCTATCCATTATGTCAAGAAATGGACCCGACGAACCCCCAGAACAAACCCTCGGCGCAAGAATACGCGCAGCGCGCCAGGCCAGGCGCTATACACAAAGCCGGCTCGCCTACCCGGAATTCTCAATAAGTTATATTTCTGCTATCGAACGCAACCAGATTCAGCCTTCGCTGCGTGCCTTAGAGATTATTGCGCGGCGCCTTGATCTTTCTCCCTCTGACCTCTTATCTCCTCAAGCGCAGGTTCAAGAAAGACATGAGTTTCCTGCTCCAGGGAGACCGCCTGCAAGGGAGGAGCCAGATAGCGAGCTACCCAGCAAGCAGGGCCTGTTGGAAGCGCACCTGCTTATCTTACAAGGGAAGGCAGGGCAAGCGATCGAGCAATTAGAGGAGCTGAGCCGGCAAGCTATACCGGCGCACTTGCAGGTACAACTCTACTGCTTACTGGGGCAGGCCTACCTTGAAACGAATGATCCCCAGGGCTGTGCGGCAACGCTTGTGAAAGCGGAACGTTCTGCCAGGAGGCTACATTATGAGCATACCCACCTGGATATACAAATAAACAATCTTTTCGGCAAAGCCTACGCTGCTATGCACAACTACCCGCAGGCGCTCACCTATCATCTTCAATGCCAGGCGCTCCTCGAACTGGCCCAGCCATACGATCCCTTCCTCACCTGTGACATCTATAATCAACTTGGCGAGGACTATATGCATGTGAGCGATTTTGATTCTGCGGTAACCATGCTTCGCCAGGCGATCGCGATTGCTGATAAGCTTGCTTTACCTGTGCAGGTACAATCGATATATTGGGATATATGCCGGTATTATGCTCGCACGCAGCAGTATGATCTTGCGGCGCTGTACGCACACAAGTACTTGCACCTGTATCAGCAGCAGGTAGCTCCTTCTTTACTTGCCGAACTTTATTTTTATCTTGGTCGTGCGCTGATCCGGGCTAACCGCCAGGACGCTCAGGCATACCTGGAAGAAGCTTTACAGCAGAACAAGGATCGAGGCCCACTCATTCAGGCTGCTATCATGATTTGTCTCGCCGAATGGCTGCTCGTTCAGGGAAATAGTGAGCAGGCCGCAAAATTAGCCGGGGAGGCCAGCCTGCTTGCCGGGCCAGCGGGCGATTCTATCATTGGGGCCTATGTGCAGCTTGTGCTGGGCCGCATTTCCTTTGCTCAATCGAGGTATGAAGAAAGCAATCGGCAATTTGACGAAGCATTTGCCGTGCTCGAGCGTCTCAACGACTACGATGAGCTAGACCGGCAGGCAAGAGAGCACGCCAACCGCCTGGAAGCAGAGGGAAGGCTGGAGGAGGCGCTGAGATACTATAAAATTGCTTTCGAAAGCAAGAAGAAAATGAAGCAGTCCAGCGGGGAATAGGCTGCATGTGATATAGTTAATATCATGTCATCCCAATCTGGCCCGGATCCAAATAGGGAAGCCCGCATAGAGGCACAAACCCAGCCGCAGCTCACGCATCTGGATGAGGGCGGCAATATCCACATGGTGGATGTTACCGATCGGGCGGAAACGCTGCGTGAGGCAGTTGCCAGAGCGAGGGTGCGCATGGCCCCGCAGACAGTGCGTCTGATCGAGACGAACCAGGTTTCAAAGGGGAGCGTCCTGGAAGTAGCCAAAATTGCAGGGATTATGGCAGCCAAGCAAACCCCGCAGATCATTCCGCTCTGCCATCCCTTGCCTATGACGCACATCGATATACGTTTCAGCCTCGATAGCGAACAGGGGCTGGTGTATATCGAGGGGCAAACGCGCACCCATTACAAAACAGGTGTAGACGTAGAAGCGCTCACTGCCGTGACCGTTGCCGCCCTGACCATCTATGACATGTGCAAGGGAGTAGACACAAGCATTACGCTCGAACAGGCGTATGTTGCTCGCAAAAGTGGCGGGAAAAGTGGCACCGTTGAATTTCAACCGGGTTGATCGGCTGGCCGTACCTCTAGCAAGTGGAATGTCACCTCTAACAGGTTGCGATCATCTTGATTGGTAAGCCGCAAATCTGTGCGACCGAGCGGCGTGATAAGCCGGCCTTGCTGATCGACAGGGTTTGCTGACCGAATAGCCCTGGGATCCCCCCCGATCCACTGCACAGGCTCAAACAGGGAGCCGAGAGGCACCGAGATGATGAGGTAATGGCCACGAAGCGATGCATCAAGATTTTGCAGGTGCAATTCCAGCACATCTTGTTGTTGAATAATCCTGCCCGCAAGGGTTTGTGATCGCAGGTAAATGGCGGCCTGCTCTGCTGGTGGCAAAGCTGCACCGGCTTTACGCCTGGCGCCCCCGCCATGGCGTGTACGACCGGCGCCAACGAGGGGCGAATATGTGTGAACCGGCGGTTCCTGAGCGCCGTCATAGAGCGTAGCAACACGCACAAGGTCTTGTAGCGCCCGGCTACGCATACTGCTCTGTGTAAGCTGTGCGCTAAACCTCATGGCCAGTTGCAGCAAGGAGCGGGCCGCATCGCTGCCATCCGTATGGTCGCGACGTGCCTGGCGCAACACTGCCTCTGCCTGGCGAATCAATTGTTGGGAAAGATGCACAAGCGATCCGGAAGGAATAGTTGCCAACGGGCGGGTGCCATAATCCACCTGCGGCAGTCCCTCGTCCGCTTTCAATGCTTCACGCAGCGCCATGTAGAAGTCTCTATAGGCCTCCCGGCACGGGGCGCAGCTTGCTAAATGATAGAGCAGAGGGGCATAGCGAACAGTTGCTCGTGGATCATTTTGTAGAAGTGCCATAACGAAGTCGGGGAGTTGTTGATAGTAGCGGAGGTGATAGTCATTACCAGCTTCTTGCTCAAGCTCATCAAGGGTGTCTCCTGGTAAAGCCTCGCTGTTCCCAGGTGGCGGCGTTGTTAGCAGGTGTTGCAACCAGGAAGCCAGTTTTGCATATGCTTCCTGGCGATCCCCAGGTGTATCGCCAGTATGTTTGTTATCGTGTATGGTCATAGTCACCTGACCTTTCCTGAATAGAGAATCTCACTCATCCCTGTAATAATGAGCCAGGCGCTTCATCTGGTCTGGTGTTATATGGACGAGGTCTTCACCTTGCCAATCAAGGAAGCCTTCCGCCACCAGTTCATGCAAAGCCACCCGCACATCATCTGCGGAGAGATCGTCTTGCGCCAGGCTCTGAATATCCGCTATGTACTCATTTGCGGAATGTATTCCATATTCTGTCAGACGCAAAGCAACTCTGACCGTCAAATTGGTGCTTTGCTGCTGCAAGCAGCGGCGTAACTTCTTGTGTGCGTGGTCTTTGTGCTGGCTTTCATGGGGGATGGGAGTTCCCATGAGCGAGACTAGAGTATCGTCGTGTAACTTCTCTAAAATGTTCTGAAATAATGCAGTGGCGTCGAACTCTTGTAGCTCTTGAATCATGGCCAGCAGTTGTTTGGGTGCGCTTTTGAGAGCCAGGAGACAGTGTACGAGGTGCTTGCGCAGTTCGTGCTGCGAGGCCAGTCGAAGCGTGATCTCTTCAGGGGTAGCAAGTGGCACGCCCCATAGTGGCTCGACGAGTTCATTCAGGGGATCGTCCACTCCCTCCTCACCCTCGCGGGATTCTAGCTCGCTAAAAGAGCTAATATCCAGATGGCGTTTGCGCCGGCGATCGATGGCTTTATGCTTCACGCTGTTCTTGAGAAAGGCGTAAAATTGAGCATTGCTAAGCTGATCCAGGATGGTGAGCGGCGTGCGATCGCCGCCATCGAACAGGCCCATTTTTACGAGCTGTTCGATGACGTGATCGACAACCGCTTCAACCTCATTAGCATCGAATTTCAATGGACCCAGGTAACGCCGGGCGTGCTGTTCCAGGTAGGCATACAGCGCTGGATACGTTTGTTCGGCCCGGTACCTCAAATCCTGTGCCGTGAAGGTCATACGGGCGCTACCTCCACAGTGCCTGACACCGGCACCTTACTCGATGCCGGTGTGCTTGCCTTTGCTTTGATGCTCGTAGGCTCGCTTAATGGCGCTCAAGCTGCGCTGTACTTCGCCTCGCTCCTCCAGTAAATTGGCGTAGCGAAAATAGGCACTAGCCGCAATTTCGTGAGCGTTGGAGCTATCCAACATGGCCAGCGCTTCGTTAAAGAGCTGGTCAGCAGCGGCATCATCGCCGGTCTTATGACGGATCTGGGCCAGAGCAAAAAGGGCTTGCCCTTGTGCCTGCGCATCCTGGCCCTCGCGAGCGAAATGCAAAGCTGCCTCGGCTTCTTGCTCGGCGGATTCAATCTTCCCACGCTTGAGGAAAAGCTCGGCAAGAGAGGTATGGCACAGCGATGCAGTTGCAGCGTCATGCAGCTCTTGCTCGATAGTAATCGCTTGCCTGTACTCTGCTTCTGCTTGATCGAGCTCGTTCTGCTTTTCAAGCGCTTTGCCCAGGCGCTGGTGCGTGAGACCAATCAAGCGCTGCTCATCTCTCATCTCATACAGGGCCAGGCTACGCATGGCATAGTCACGGGCGAGCGTGAGCTTGCCTGTCTGTTTATAGTCCTGGCTAATCTCCATATACTTCTGGGCAAAACTCTTCGTGTCGCGGCTCACGTGGTCGAACGTCTCCAATGCGCGGTGGAAGTAGCTGATGGATCGTTCGGCATCACCGAGACGGAAGTAGTCATTGGCCAGATTACTGAAGACCTGCATGGCAAAGATGGGGTCGCTGATCTGCCCGCGATTAATAGCCGCCTCACAATGCAGGTGGTTCTCCAGGGCCAGGGTATAATTGTAGAGCAGGAAGTAAGCTCTCCCAAGAAGATCGCGCGCCCTTTCAATGAACTCGAGGTCACTGAGTGCTTCGCCCTGGGTCACGGCCGCCCGCAAATCGACGACAGCTTCCTGGTACCTGCCGGCGGCGAGGTGAATCTGGCCGCGCAGCAAATAGAATCGATAGACCTGGTCGGTGGTGATACGCTCGGGCTGGATTGGCGCTAAAAGCTCCTCAGCCTGCGCGAGTGCCCCTTGCTGGATAAGGACGCCAGCCTGGAGCAGCTCTACATCGATTTTCTGATCTGGGCCAGCATCAGCCGGTGAATATCCCACCGCTCTGGCTTCGGCGGCTCCAGCCGGGGAGCCTTCCAGCAGGAAGGTCAGAGGAACATCCAGGCGGCGCGCAAGAATCGAGAGCGCCTTCAACGAAGGGCGGATCTTTCCTCGCTCAATGGCAGAAATGTAAGAGATCGAGAATTCTGGAGCAGCTAACTGGGCCTGTGTCATGCCCAGTTTGGTGCGTACCTCTCGAATGTTGGTACCGACTCGCGCAGCGACGGCCTTGCCGATATTGGTCGTTTCAGGAGTTGGTGGCATACGAATGTTTCCTTTCAAGTCAAGTCGAGTTTGAGTCTTTCAAGTGCTTTCCCTCCAGGAAGAATATCGCTCGATACTGCGTATTTTCTAGAGAAAGAGCACCCGAAATACATGTATTCGATACTGCCTATGGCTTCCGAAGATGCACTCTTTAGACTCGCCACTCTTTGAATAGAGCAGCCAGCTAAAGAATAGTCTAGATAGCGGAGCAAGATAGGCTATCTAAATAAATATCTTCTAGATACAATATAACATAACTATTATCTGAGTGTCAATAGCTCTACTTTTCTCCTCTCTTGTTTTAAAACAAATTAAGGAGTCGATGGCTTAGCCGGATGAGGTAAATAAGCAATTCTTCGCTACAAAATTCTAATAAAACTCCTGTACCTTTGCAGGAGTGTTTAAGCAAAAAAACGTATTTTGCATGCAATATAGTGTATCCCAATTACCTGGTGCATCTCCAACTAACCCCATGTGCAAGTTTTTTCTCTTGAGTGCCGCCTGCGGCGGCGAGAGGGAGAGGAGGGAATGGGTTCCCTCCACACGGTCTGGGAGACCGTGTCCCCTGCAACCCCAATCCTGATCGTTTTCAGGACGTTGTACTAGTCAAAACAGGCTGGCTGCACTATAATGCAGGCATCGTTTGTCATCCTGAGCGAGTGCAGCCCAGCCCTGAGCGCAGCGAAGGGGAAGGATCTCTGTTGATCGGCATCAGATGCTTCGCTTCGCTCAGCATGACATGCCTGAACCTTGCCTTCTATGCAGTTGTTATGCGCTAGAGGATGAGAGGAGCCTATGGACACCATCAATAGTTTATTTAGCTCTGCTGTTGAACGTTTTCGCGATCATCCTGCATTGCTTGAGCCGGTTGAGGGAACCGGTATGGCAGTACTTTCGTACCAGGCGTTACAGGCGCAAGCGCAAGGCTTTGCCGGCTATTTACAGCAGCAACTTGAAAAGGGAGACCGCATTCTGATCTGGGCGGCCAGTCGCTCTAACTGGATGGTTGCCTACCTGGGAGCGCTGCTCCTTGGGGTGATTGTCGTCCCTCTAGATGTCAATACAAGGGAAGATTTCCTGCTGCGGATTGCAGAAATTACGGGCGCAAAAATGCTGGTGACGACACACAAGCAGTTTACAGGACTAAAACAAGCAACTCTCCCATTTGTGGACATCGACGCTTTACCACAGGCATCACTGGATACTTCAAAGCTAGAGCCAGTCAATCCAGGCGATCTGGCTGAGCTTGTTTTCACATCAGGAACTACAGGCCAGCCCAAAGGGGTCATGCTAAGCCACGCTAACATCGCCAGCAACGCAGTTGCTGCCCTTTCTGCCGTCAGTATCACGCCGAGGGACAAAGCGCTCTCCATTCTGCCACTCAGCCATATGTTTGAGTTGACGATTGAAATTGCCCTGCTTCACTCAGGCGCGGCCACTGTCTATGCGCGCTCTCTTGCGCCTGAGACCCTGCTCAGGCTGCTGGCATCGCAGCAAATTACATGTATGGTGCTGGTGCCGCAGGCGCTGCAATTGTTCATGCATGGCATCGAACGCGAGGTACGCCGCCAGAACAAAGAGAGGCAGTTTGAGATGCTCCTGCGTGTAGCGGCGCGCTTGCCGTTCAACTGGCGGCGCATACTGTTCAGGTCTGTGCATAAACGCTTTGGCGGCCATTTCCGTTTTTTTATTAGCGGTGGGGCCTACCTGCAACCGAAGCTGGCCGAACGCTGGGAGCTGATGGGCTTTCGCGTGATGCAAGGCTATGGCGCGACCGAGTGCAGCCCGGTTATTTCCGTCACTCCCTATAACGAGCATATCTATAATTCGGTTGGCAAGCCCCTGCCCAATGTTGAGGTTCGCATCGCTGAAGACCAGGAAATCCTGGTGCGGGGGCCGAACGTTTCCCAGGGCTACTGGCAGAATCCAGAGGCCACTGCTGCCGCCTTCAAGGATGGCTGGTACTATACCGGCGATCTGGGCTACACGGATCAAAAAGGGAATCTCTATTTGAAGGGACGCAAGAAAAACATCATTGTGCTGGCAAATGGACTGAATGTCTACCCTGAGGATATCGAGAATCTCCTGCAAACCTATCCTCAGGTCA
The DNA here is from genome assembly GCA_902812455.1 of Chloroflexota bacterium. The sequence continues at coordinate 27,599 of CADDZH010000049.1, forward strand.
AAGATGCCGTCGTTCTGGGAGTGCCAGGGGAAAAAGACCAGGAACCGGAAGTGCATGCTGTCCTGCTACTAGACGATCCCTCTGCTGCTAAGTCAATCATCCAGCAGGCGAACAGGCAGCGTGCCCCTCACCAGCAGGTACGCGGCTTCACCGTGTGGCCGGATCAGGATTTCCCGCGCACGCACACGCTGAAAGTCAAACGCCTTGACGTGCTGAACCGCCTGCAGGAGATGCGCCAGCAAACGAAAGCGGAATAAGAAGATGCTCTACCTGGTCGCTACTCCCATCGGCAATCTCAATGATATTAGCCTGCGTGCTCTGGAAGTGCTGCGTTCGGTAGATGTGATTGCCAGCGAAGATACGCGCAAGACAGGGCTGCTGCTCAAGCACTTCAATATTTCCAAGCCGCAGATCGCTTTCCATGAATATAACGAGGAGCAGGCGGGAGCGCGCATCGAGAGCTTACTGAAGCAGGGAAAGTCTGTAGGGGTTGTAACGAACGCGGGGACACCAGGCATTTCGGATCCCGGTTTTAGCCTTGTGCGCAGGGCTATCAATGCCAACCTGGAGGTGACCATGATTCCAGGCCCCACAGCTTTTGTGATAGCGCTTGTGCTCTCCGGCCTGCCGGCTCATAGCTTTACGTTCCGGGGGTTTCCACCGCGCAGAAGCGTAGGGCGACGCAAATTTATGGAGGTCGATAAAGAGTCTCCTCATACGTTGATCTTCTATGAAAGTCCTTATCGCCTGGAGGCCTTTCTTTCCGACGCCCTAGAAGTATTTGGGGACAGGGAAGCAGCCATTGCGAACGAGCTAACCAAGGTGTTTGAAAAGGTGGAGCGTGGCAGGCTTTCCTCGCTGCTGGAAGCTGTGAAACAGTCCAGGCCGAGGGGAGAATATGTTGTCGTTATTGCGGGCGCGCTTCGGGATCGAGGGTAGCGGCGATGTTTATCATCGGCCTGATGGAACCCTATATGGCTACTGGCTTTTGACGCCTGGCGGCTTATAGTGTATGATTGATGTGACTGTAGTGTATATCAGATACACACAGCGGGCAAGGAAGAACATCCATACGACCCTGCTCCAGGAGAGAAACGGGGAGTTCAGCGCATGGGTACGGAGGAACCTGCGGATCGGGTGAAAGAGCTATCCGGAGAGCAGAGCAGGCCGGGCAGAGAGGAGAAGCAGTCTGTGCAAGGAGCTATAGCAATTAAAGGAACGCGCAACGGCCTGCTCTTGACACTAGAGCCGGAAACCCCTTTTAGCGAACTGCTCAATGCGCTTTCTGATCGGCTTGCTGAAGCTCCTGGCTTTTTTCGTGGCGCTTCATTGGCTGTGGATACCAGCCGCCGGTCGCTTGAGAGTGATGAACGGACCCAGCTCGAGAACCTGCTGGCTCGCTACCAGGTTTCAGTAATGTCACCAGAGCAGATCTCGGCGGCGACAATAGCGACAATGCGTCAACAAGGGGAAGCGATCACCTCCTCGGCTAGCCTATTTCCAGCAATCAATGAATCGAGTAACGCAAATGCGATGCAGGTTCAGCGGGACCTGCGAGAAGCGAGTGATACCCTCTTTTTGCATCGTACTATCCGCTCCGGCCAGGCCATTCACCATAGCAGCCATATTGTGATCCTGGGTGATGTCAATCCCGGCGCGGAAGTCGTGGCAGGCGGGGATATCATCGTGTGGGGAGTGTTGCGCGGCATGGTACATGCAGGTTATCCTGACAACGAGCAAGCGTGTGTTTGTTCGTTGCAGTTGGCGCCTGTGCAATTGCGTATTGCGCACCTGCTCTCGCGGCCGCCCGAGGGCATGGAAACGCAACCTTACCCAGAGGTTGCAATGATCAGGAACGGGCGTATCGTGGTTGAGACGTGGGTCAATGGGCGTCCGCCTCGCAAGTAGAGGCCGGTGTTTGAACAGTTGTTATATGGATGGAGAGAACCTTATGAACAGCCGGGTGATTACCATTACATCGGGGAAGGGAGGGGTTGGCAAAACGACGACAACCGCGAATCTTGGAACGGCTCTTGCCATGCAGGGCAAGAAGGTCGTGGTTGTAGACTCAGATATCGGCCTGCGCAATCTGGATGCCGTCATGGGACTGGAAAATCGTATTGTCTACGATCTTGTTGATGTGGTCGAAGGCCAGTGCCGCCTGCGGCAAGCGCTCATCAAGGATAAGCGGCAGCCGGAGCTTTACTTGCTGCCAGCAGCTCAGACGCGGGATAAAAACGCTATCACGAGCGTGCAGATGGAGCAGCTTTGCCAGCAGTTGCGCCAGGAGTTCGACTTCGTGGTGATCGACTCCCCGGCTGGCATCGAGCAAGGGTTCCGCAATGCTATCGTGGGCGCTGATGAGATCATTATCGTGGCAAACCCGGAGATGGCCTCCGTGCGTGATGCCGACCGCATTATTGGCCTAGTAGAAGCTGCGGGTAAAGCCGAGCCGCGCCTGATTCTCAATCGCTTGCGTCCTGAGATGATCAAGCGAGGTGATATGATGGATGTGGCCGATGTGCTGGAAGTGCTAGGGATTGATCTGCTGGGTATCATTCCCGAGGACGAGACGATTATCGTGGCTATTAACAAGGGCGAACCGATTGTGTATGAGAAGCGCTCGCGAGCCGGGCGGGCCTTTTTCAACGCGGCACAACGTATGCTAGGCGAAGAGGTTCCGCTTGACGAGGTAGCAGAAGCACCAACACTTCTGGAGCGCTTAAGGCGTCTGGTAGGGTTTGGCCCCGTGCTGGCTGAGAAGCGTGTGCGTTCTTAGCCATCCTGAGAGGGGGATAATACTATGGGTGTTTTTAGTTTTATATCGGGTCGCAAGAAGCCCACGCCGGGCGAGCTGGCAAAAGAACGTTTGAAAGTCGTGCTGGTGCATGATCGCATCAAAGTGAATCCAGAACTGCTGGAGTTGATCAAAAAAGACCTGCTCGAAGCGATTTCTCGTCGCCTGGATATCGATGAGCAGCATGTGCAGATAAGCATGGCGCGTGAGGACCGCTGGGACAAATTACTGGCGAATGTGCCTATCAAACGGCAAAAAATTGCCTTCGAGTGGGATCCACCCGCGCATACCACGGCGGCAACCGGCCTGACGGGGCCGGTGCGAGTCGAGGTAGAGAAAGAAGAGCAAGAAGAGTAATATCGACAATAGTCGATAAAAAGGTTAAGAACTCAACAGTAGATTGAGAATTTTCTTAACAAAACCTCTATCCTTTCATAACCAGGACATAGCCGCAATGCAGTAAGATGAATGTGTGGCTGGACAAGTTACACAGCGCCAGCTACATGATACAAGATGGGGAGTGGGAAATGTGGAAAGAGTTCTCTCCAGGAGGTAACTGCATTGCAATGTTCTTTAGAGCAAGCTTGATGATGTAGTTCATTCCCCTGTCGCGATAGTGAAGTGCCGGTGTGCGGGCACAGGCGAGGCAGATTGCCTGCCAAACGGTCTGTCTTGCCAGGTGGTGTGGATGGGATGTGGCAACTGTGTGCTTCTTGATGATGTGGGGAACGACACGAGGTAGTGTAGGGTGTGGTAGAAGTGTGCGCTACCCGGATTTCCAGGGCTTCGATTGGTGCTCGCGAGAATTCCGCGTATCGCACACGAAGTGGGGCAGTGCCGTGATACGTCATCATCAAGCAAACATACAGCCGGGTGGATGAGGGTTGTGGTGCGGTGTAGTGGGGTGTGGCCGCACGCCGTGTACTGGAGTGCTGGCGTCTTCGTACCGGCACTTCAGTGTCGCGAGAGGTGCAAGGTCAGCTAATATGGGTAATGGGAATAGAGATAGCAAGAAATTACAGATCATCTGCAGGCATGCCAGCCGCGCCAGCAGGGCGCTATGGCCAGGCAGTATGAGGCGAAGCCTCATTATAAGACGCCTCATGACAACAAGGGCAAAGCCGCAGCGTGCCGTTGCTACGCAATCGGGCGGGCTGAAACGAATGATGGCTCGTGCCATTGCGTGTTTGTTTCGCGTGATTGCGCGACTAAGACAGCTATTTGGTCAATCTCAGAAAAGCGCTGGGTCTCCATCTTTTGGGATGACGAGGGCGACGCAAGCGTCCCCACCTCTCTTCGCCGCCGCTCCCGCCCCTACGACAGATTCACTCGCAAGGGGAGAGAGCAAAGGCGCTGCAGAAAAGCCATTAGGGGACCAGCTTACAGCGGGGAATCTTCTCCCAGAAACTCCTATGCCCTCCGAGCCACGTATTCGCGTTCTGGAAACCGTTGATCTCTCCCAAACCGGTGTTGAACATTTTCTGGGTTCAGATGTAAAAACGAACTAGCCCCTGTTACATTTGGGTGGTTTCGTTGACACTCTGGATACTGCTCTGTATGATACAGCATATAAGTGGCGTGTAGAGCGATGGCTGAAAGTGCCTTTAGCAGCAAGGGAGAGCATAGCAATAAATGAGTACGCAACAAATTCAGAAAGTAAAGGTAAAGCGCCTGGCCCACGTTGGCTTATGGACAAGTGACGTGGTGACCCAGACGCGATTTTATCGCCAGGTATTAGGATTTGACCTGAGAAATACTGTGACAGATATCACCGATCAAGAGGTCGGGCTGGAAGATGCCAGCGCCTTTCTTGCCCTGGGCGACGAGCATCATTGCCTGGGATTGTTTAGCGATACACGTCCTAATGCCAGTAATGGGCGCACGCCATTCCAGCATAGCAGCCGGCTTCATCACCTGGCTTTCGAGGTTGATACGGACGCCGAGCTTGCTGCGCTTGCTGCGCGTCTCAATCAAGCGGGCCTTGAGCTGGCGTTGGAGGAGCGCGATGGTGACCCGGAGATGGGAGATACGCTCTGGTTTAGTGATCCCGATGGGAACCGCATTGAAATTATGGCCTCGCCAGATGATACACTGACCCCTTCTGCTACAAGAGTCACAGCGGGGCGACTGCGAGGGTTGCGGCCCCAATATTTGCAGCATGTGGCGCTGCGCACGCCACATTTAGAGCAGATGGTTGAATTTTACAGCGAGGCCCTGGGCTTCGACACCTCGGACTGGCTGCTGCGTGAATGCGCCTGGCTGCGCTGCAACAATGACCATCACACACTCATGCTCATACAAGGGGATACAGACATCGATCATATCGGCTACCATATCTTCGAGGGAGTAGATCTGCTCAGGTGGGCCGATTACCTGAGCCGTTGCCAGGTACCCGTTGTATGGGGCCCAGGCCGGCATGGCGCAGGCAACGATCTCTTCTTGCGTATTGCTGATGCAGAAGGTGTGCATATCGAGCTTTCTGCCGAACTCCAGCAATACTACGACCACGATGTCACCACGCCACCACGTCTCTGGCACACCCGGCACATGGCGCTTAACCTGTGGGGCACGCTGCCATCATGGATGCGCGAAGAGGTGAGGGTATAATCAGTTCCTACATTGATCGAATATTCACTACCCTGTTTCTCAGCGTGCCGATCCGCTCGATTTCGGTTTCGACCACGTCGCCACCTTTGAGGTATTCGGGCGGCTTGCGGGCAAAGCCTACACCACCAGGAGTCCCGGTAGCGATAATATCTCCCGGCTCGAGGGTCATGCCCAACGAAAGCGAAGCGATGATCTGGCGCACAGAGAAGATCATCATGCTGGTATGTGAGTCCTGTTTGGTCACGCCGTTTACGCGCAGGCAGAGGTGTAACTGCTGCGGATCAGGAATCTCATCGGCAGTAACAACCCAAGGCCCCATGGGGCAGTAGCCGTCGATGCTCTTGCCTTTGAAGAACTGCTTGTGACGACTTTGCAGGTCGCGAGCGGTCAGATCGTTGAGGACGGTGTAGCCAAAGACATAATCGAGCGCATCTTCCTCGCGGATATTCTTGCCGGTCTTGCCGATGATGACTGCCAGTTCCGCTTCCCAGTCAACCTCGACCGAGACAGCCGGGTCAATGATGATATCGCTGTATGGCCCGTTGGCGGTTGTAGGCGCTTTTGTAAAGAAAACCGGGTATTCGGGTGCCGAAGGCTCACGCCCTCGTATTTGAGCAGTTTCACTGGCATGTTCTGAGTAGTTCCAGCCCAGGCCGACAATATTCTTCTTCGGGCGTGGAATGGGCGCGGCAAGCTGCACTTCATCCAGCCTGCGAGCTGCGCCAATAGTTGCAAAAGCCCTGACCTCACTGAAGCGGCGCCCTGCCACTCTATCTAAAATAGCCTGCAGCACCTGCCTGTCCTGCTCGTAGTTTTCGATCAGCTCAAGCATCTGATCTGGTCCAATAATGGCCAGTGCATTGGCGGCCAGGTCAACATCGAGCACCTCATTGTCCTGCACGATGCCGAGGTGCGGCTTTGGAATCTCAGGTGTGGAAAAGCTTACAAATCTCATGCAATATCTCCTTTACAGTATGGCTGCCCGCATCACATCGAGCGGCGCAGGTTGCCCTGTCCAGAGCGTAAAGGCCAGCGCTCCCTGGTGCAAGAGCATCGACAGGCCATTCACAGCTCGCATGCCCAGCATATGAGCCTGGCGCAGCAACGTTGTCTCTGTTGGATTATAAACCATATCGAGCACAAAGGTCTCGGGATCAAAACGGGCCAGCATTTCAGCCGGCAGTGGGCTGGCATCCTCTCCAGCTCCGCGCATGCCAAGCGGTGTGGCGTTGATAATAATTGAGCGCGGATACGGCATCAAATTTTCAGGATCGTTCAGGCAAAAAACCTCGCAATCGCTGCTCTGCTGCACTGCTGAGGCCAGCCGCCAGGCAGGCTCCAGCGTGCGGTTGACAATGACCAGGCGCTCTATAGACGCATCTGCCAGCACAAACGCTGCGCTTCGCGCTGCCCCGCCTGCCCCCAGCAAAATAGCAGTATGCCCACGTAGCGAAACAAATCTCTTCCACAATCCCTCACCAGCCCGAAATGTAGTGGCCCCCCTCGCAGGGGCCAGGTCATCTAGCGCCAGGCCACCTTCTAACTGCTCGCCAAAACCATACTCGGCCAGCACGCGCAGCAGGGCTGGAGCATCGGTATTGTAGCCATAGAGATACTCATCGTGATGAACAATGGTATTTACCGCGCCGGTTCGCGCTGCCAGCGGATCAACCACATCCAGCAGGGGCAGCACCGCCTCTTTATGCGGAATGGTGACGTTCGCACCAAGACAGTCTGCTGCTCGCAGCGAGGCCACACGGGATGCAAGCTCACTTGCAGGAGTTTGCCATAATTCGTAGCGCGCGGGAATACCAAGCGCATCAAATGCAGCCTGCTGGAAGCGCGGTGAATAAGAATGCGCCACAGGATCGCCGATCAGGCCAACCCGCAACTGTGAAGTCGTTGAATAGGTCTTCATCACAATCGCTTTACATAAGGCATACTGCGTCCCGATCCTTCTTGAAAGGCGATATAGGCAGCCGATCCCGGCGGTGCAGGCGGGAGAAGAGATTGCTGCTCAATGGTTTCTTGAAACAGATCATTTGCATCAAGGTTAGCAAGCTCGCTAAGAGCGGCCCGCAGCACGGCATTGGCCGCGCGCTCTGTGCGCTCATCAACGAAGCGCGCCCAGGCCTCACCTAGCCAGAGGCTGGCGCGCACTCGCTCCCGCAAGGCTTCTTGCTGCTCTGTGGTTTCCCTGCTCTTGCACCAGGGGCGCCAGATGCGCCATGCTCGTGAGAAATGCATCAGGCTGGCGCCCGGGCGCTCGCGAGCGAGCTGGAAAACGCCGGATGCCAGTTCCAGCCAGCCCCAGGCTCGCGCTTCCGTGAATGAGCGTGTTGCAAGGGCCATGCCGGGGCTTTCTCCTGTGAAAGGATCAGCCCCACTATGCCTGGCAATAGGTAAATCTCCGCTAATACGTTTCAGCCGGGTACGTACCTGGTGTAGCAAACTCTCTGCCTCGCTCCGCTCACCTGTGAGACAAAGCTGCAGCGCCTCCCGCGCTCGCACTCTTGCAGTCTCGTACTCGTCAAGCAGCTCTTCTGCTTCTGGATCAGGATAAGGATTGGTGCTGGTCATTCCCCGTCACCGTAGGCTAGCAAGAAACAATTTGCTATTATTTTCATATACCGCTTTCGTGGTGTATGTCAAGGGGCCAGGGCAGCCGTGAGGAAATACTCATGAACACAATATACACGATTGGTCATTCAACCAGGACAATCGAGCAGTTCCTGGATATGCTCAAAGCGCACGATATCCAGGAAGTTGTGGATGTGCGCACCGTGCCGAAATCCAGGCGCAACCCACAATTTGGACAGGATGCGCTGGCCACATCGTTAAAAGATGCCGGGATCGAGTACACTCACCTCAAAAAGCTGGGAGGCCTGCGCCGCCCGGCCAGAGATTCCATCAACACTGGCTGGCAAAACGAATCGTTTCGTGGCTTCGCCGATTACATGGCAACGACTGAATTCCAGGAAGGATTGCGCGAGCTGGAAGATATAGCAAAAGGGAAGCGAGTAGCTATTATGTGCGCTGAGGCCGTGACCTGGCGCTGCCATCGCTCTCTCATCGCTGATGCGCTGGTAACGCAGGGATGGCAGGTGTTGCATATCCAGAGCAAGAAGACGGCCAAGCCGCATGAGTTGACTTCATTTCTCAAAGTGCAGGATGGGAAATGGATCTATCCGGCACCCTAGAAAAGTTCGTCTTGTTTATCAATGCCCATCTATGACTCCTTCGCTTGACACGCCCTGCATTTTCCATAGATCCTCACTTCGTGGGATCCCAACGTAACGCCTACCGCCTGCGCTGCCTCCTCCAATGCTTGATTGGATAGGTGAATGGCAACCGGAATATCGAGCAACGTTCCACAGTCAGTGCAGACGGCGTGATCGTGAGGAGTAGTGCGGGCGTCATAGCGGACAGAGTCCGTATCTCGCCCCAATTCCCTGATAAGCCCTTGCTCCGCCAACTGGTGCAAGATGCGGTAGACAGTTGCCAGGCCAATATGCGGTCTGATTCGGCGTATCGCTTCATACACTTCAAGAGCGGTAGGATGATTCTCTGCTGCACGTACTACGTCCAGGACGGCCTGTGCATTTGCGTTAAGTAGTTTTTGCATTGTCGTAGACCATTCTAAGAATGATAATCATTATCACTTCGATAAGCATAGGATATGATCTGGGAGGGGAGGATGTCAAGATATGGAACATGTTCTTAGATAAGGTGGCAGGCAACCTTCGTATCTTCGTGCGATAATGAATCTGGATTGCCTGAAAGGAGAAGTATGAGCAACGACCTGAAAGACGAATTGACCATCCAAGAAGTCACCAAAGAGAATTGGCGGGCAGCACTTCGTCTGGCTGTGCATCCTGACCAACAACGCTTTATTGCTGCTGTGGCTCCAATTGCCGCTATTGCCCTTGCCAAAGCCTATATTCGGCCGGGCGGCTTGCTCTGGCTGCCCTACGCGTTCTATACCAATACTGAGATGATCGGTTTTACAGAACTGGCCTATGAACCAGAAAGTGAAAGCAATTACTGGATTTTCCACTTTTTTATTGATGTCGCGTATCAAGGGCAGG
>CADDZH010000050.1 GCA_902812455.1 Chloroflexota bacterium
CAGATGTCCCCTGCGTTGCGGCTGGCACCTTTACCACGAGCAAGACACGCGCCGCCCCCGTCCTGCTATGCCAGGAGCGCTTGAAAAGCGGCAGAGCGCAGGCCATCATTGTCAATAGCGGCAATGCCAACTGCGCAACTGGCGATCTCGGCCTGCTGAATGCCTACCGCATGACCGAACTGGTGGCTCAGAAGCTGCAACTTGAGAATGAGATGGTGCTCTGTTCTTCCACCGGCATCATTGGCCGCCAGTTGCCTATGGAGAAGATCGAGGCTGGCGTCGCAGCAATTGAACTAAGCCGCGAAAATGGCAATGCCTTCTCCCAGGCCATCATGACAACTGATACCCGCCCCAAGCGCATCGCCCTGGAATTCGAGATCGATGGACGCACCGTGCGACTGGGTGGGGCAACAAAGGGTGCGGGCATGATCTATCCGAACATGGCGACCATGCTCTGCTATCTCACAACGGATGCCGCCCTGGATCATGCGTGGATGAAAGCCGAACTGAAGGCCGCCGTCGATGATTCGTTCAATATGCTCTCAGTAGATGGCGATATGTCCACCAACGATAGCTGTATCCTGCTGGCCAACGGCCTGGCCGGGAATACACCTATCGATGCGCGGCATCCAGGGGCAAGCGTATTCCGCGATGCGCTACGAACGGTGACACAATACCTGGTGCGGCAAATGGCGCGTGATGGCGAGGGCGCGACGAAGTTGATGACGGTGCATGTGAGCGGGGCACGCAGTAAGAGTGACGCAGTGAAGGCGGCTCGCGCGATCACCCTTTCACCGCTCTGGCAATGTGCGCTGGCAGGTGGTGATCCCAACTGGGGCCGCATTGTTGCTGCGCTTGGGGCGAGCGGCTGTGAGCTGAACCAGGCTACCTATGATATTTTCATCGGTGACGTACAGGTGCTGAAGGATGGGATGGCCGCGCAGTATGACCTGGACAAGGCGAGAGCAGCCATGGCAGGAGATGAAGTGATCATCTCGATTGACCTGCATCTTGGCGATGATAAGGCAACCGCCTGGGGCTGCGACCTGACGCATGGCTATATTGACGAAAATACATTGTATACGCGCTGAAATAAGGAGAAAAAACATGACAACAACGGAGTTGAATAAACGCGATTGGGTTGCGTTGGAGCACAAGTATTATCAAGCGACGTTCAAGCGCCAGCCGGTTACGCTGGTGAAAGGCGAGGGAGCTCGCGTATGGGATAGCGACGGGAAGGTGTACCTCGATTTTGTGGCGGGCATTGCTGTCAATGTGCTTGGGCACTGCCATCCCGCGATTATCCAGGCAGTTCAGGAGCAGGTGACCCAGCTCATTCATGTCTCCAACCTCTATTACAATGTCCGGCAAATCGAGCTGGCCGAACTCCTGGCCCAGCAAAGCAACGGGATGCGCTCATTCTTCTCTAACAGCGGAGCGGAGGCCAACGAGGGCGCGATCAAGCTAGCCCGCAAGTATGGGCGCCTGCATCGCAAGGGGGCATACGAAGTGATCAGTATGGAGCGCAGTTTCCATGGGCGCACGCTGGCGACAACAGCAGCCACAGGCCAGGCTTACTACCAGGCAACGTGGATACCCCTTCCCGACGGCTTCAAACAGGTGCCCTACAATGACCTGGAAGCCCTGAAGGCAGCTACCAGCGAGAAGACAGTAGCGGTATTACTTGAGTCGGTGCAGGGCGAAGGTGGTATCTGGCCCGCTGACAAGGAATACATGCAGGGAGTGCGGCAGTGGTGCGATGAGCAAAACCTGGTGATGATCTGCGACGAGGTGCAGGCGGGCATGGGACGTACCGGTAAGTTCTTTGGCTGGGAGCATTTTGATGTTGTGCCCGATATTGTGACGATGGCGAAGGGGCTGGCCGGCGGCATTCCTATCGGAGCTATGCTGACAGGCCCACGCACCGATGTGTTTGTGCCTGGCGATCACGGCTCGACCTTTGGTGGCAATCCCGTCGCCTGCGCGGCTGGCATCGCCACTATCAAAACCATCCTTGAGCAGAACTTGCTGGAGAACGCGGCGAAGATGGGAGCATACTGGCGCACGAAGATGGATGCCTTCTGCGAGAAGTACGACTTTATCGATAGCCCGCGTGGTATAGGCCTGATGCAGGCGGTACACGTCCAGCGCGAACTGGCGCCAACCATTGTACAGCAAGCCCTTGAGCATGGCCTGCTGCTCAACAGTCTTGGCCCCGATACCCTGCGTATCGTTCCCCCGTTGATCGTCGCAGCCGGGGATGTCGATGAGGCTGCAGTGTTGATGGATCGGGCCTTAGAGGACGTGGCTAATATGCCCATTGCTGAAGCGTGAGAAAAAACAAGGGCAAAATCCTGGTATAAAAGGGGCGACCGCCGTGGTCGCCCCTGACAACGTCAATAGCTCGCCACACTTGCGTACGCGAACCCCAGAATAATATGCATTCCTGCTGCCAGTCCAAAGGAGTTATTAGACTGGGTAACAACGATGTCAATAGCGTTCACACCTTCCTGCGCGCCTGACGGGCCAACATTCCTGAATTGCTCATTCAGTATAGCGTAGCCGAGGCCAGGAATGCGCATACGTGTATTTGGTGCAGGTGAGGAAGCCAGGCGTATGCCAGCAATCCTCATGTTGACCAGGTTCGCTAAGGCTGATCCTGAGCCCCTCCCATTCCATGCGGCATTCGCAACAGATCTAATCTGGCTCCCCTGAACGAGGCCTTTCAATAGGTTGATGTTGTGCACTATGGATTGGGCTGTTGCTGTAGCGGCGGATCGGCTGATCTGCCCGGAAGCCGTATCGTCCACCTGCCCCGTATTGCCGATATTAGGTGAGCTACTCCCATTAACTGTGGTTTGCGCATTCCCGCCAGTACAGCCGGCCTCGGCAGGGGCGACTGGTGTTATTCCCGCCGAACCAGCATTGTTCTTTCCAAGAATGTTCAGACCAGACGAGTACGCATTTACAATGGCTGGCTGAGCTGTGCGGAAAAAGTTGCTGCTGGCGTGCCCAACAACGATATCTGTACCATTAGAGACACCGGCAGAACTGTTCGATTGCGTGATATACACGTGCAGCATGTTGATGTTGGCCGATGTTGCATTAGGGCTGTTGTAGATGCTTTCTTCATTCAAGACTACGTAGCCCAATCCAGGTAATGATACAGTTGTATTTGGCGCGGGCAGAGCAGAGATGGGAATTCCATCAACAACCAGACCGGCAATTGCCGATCCATTCTCGTTGCTGGCTGCATCTGTCGCTGTTCCTACACTGTTGGCCACGGTGACAATTTTGCTTGCTGTAATCAGCCCATTGAGGATGTTGACTCCCTCGACAGTTGAATTTGCCCGGGAAGTGACGCTGCTCGCACTACGACTTGTGGTGACCACATCGTTCGTGCTCGTAGCTGTCATATACGACCCGAGCGATGCCGAAGAGGTGGAATTATTGGCAGAAGCTGAGGGCGTCGCATTGCAGCCTTGCCAAATCGGCGCAATGGGGCCGAAAAAGTTGCTCGTTGAGCCATTTGATGTGCTGGAAGGCGACTTAGCATAGCCGCCATGAGCATATCCGCTTGTAACTCCCGCCACAATACCAGCAGCATAGGCATGAGATGCCCACAACGATAAGCACAAGGATAACAATGTACATGTGACAATCAAAACCGTCAAGATACGCCTCATGGCTATTCTCCTTCTTGTCTAATTGTGCTGCAACCCATCTCCAGCTTGTAGAGCCTGGATTATCGCAGCAATCCTTGAACCCTGTCTGTAAACCTCAACAATACGGCAGGGGCTCTTTGTCACGGAGATAGTAATCGGAAGCAAGAGGGAAAACTTTATGTCAAATAAGCCCATGTAAAAGATATCTGTCTATGTGATAAAATATCTATACAGTCCATATTCCCGCAATGCTGAAAAGCTTGTATTAGTGTCTATGTTGGAGGTGCTCGTTGGAGCAAGAACAACAGGTGTTCGATTTCAGTACTATCGAAGATGTTCAGAGGGCCATGTTTGCCCAGCGTTATATAGCCGACCGCAGCCTGGCAACCGCCGTCTTTCTGGCGCTCAAGCGACGTAAGCCCCTTTTATTAGAAGGTGAACCCGGTGTTGGCAAGACCGAAATCGCCAAGGTGCTTGCTGCCATGCTCGATACACCCTTGATCCGCTTGCAATGCTACGAGGGTATCGATATCAGTACCGCCGTCTACGAATGGAACTACACGCGCCAGATGCTCCATATTCGTGTGGCTGAGGCAAGTGGCGTCAATCGCCAGGAAGAGCTGAAGGAGATCTTTGGCCCTGAATTTCTGATCAAGCGCCCATTGCTGCAGGCCATCGATATGCCCGGCGACAAGCCCCCTGTTCTGCTCATCGATGAGCTGGACCGCAGCGACGAAGAATTTGAGGCGTACTTGCTCGAACTGCTCTCCGATTTCCAGATCACCATCCCTGAAATCGGCACCATCAAAGCCAAAGAGATTCCTATTGTGGTCATCACTTCGAATCGCACGCGCGAGATACACGACGCCCTGCGCAGGCGCTGCCTGTACTACTGGATCGATTTTCCAACCCTGGATAAAGAGTTTTCCATTGTCATGGCCCGTATGCCTGGCGTTCCCGAGCGCCTCGCCAGGCAGGTGTGCGTCTTTGTGCGCGAATTACGCAGCGCTGATCTCTTTAAAGCTCCAGGCGTGGCAGAGACGCTTGACTGGATTAGCTCTCTGCTCGCCCTCAACCAGACCGAACTGGTCGAAGGGCCTGTGCGTGATACGCTGGGCGCGCTGCTGAAATATCAAGATGATGTTCTCAAAGTTGGTGGTAGCGACTTGCATAAAATGCTACAAAAGGCGCGAGGAGCCGCTTGATGATGAGTAGACAAGAAGAGCAAAACGGAGATTACTTTGTTGCCAACCCGCTCAATCCCATCGAGCTTGAGCGCGGCGAGCGCCTGCTCTACCGTTTGACAGAATTTGGGCGCCTGCTCTGGGAAGTGGGTATTGACGTTGGGCCTCGCAAGACGCTGGATCTGGCTGAGACCTTAGACTATATTGATATCACCAACAAAGAAGACTTCTATAACACGCTCAAATGCTCCTTGCTTGCCCGGCATGAGCAGGAGCCGCTCTTCAACCAGATGTTTTACTACTTCTGGTATTTTCGCGACCGCCACGATAATAGGCCTGATAAAGCCAATGGCGCAGCGAAACGTGAGGAGAGGCAAATACGGCTTCCGCCCTCCGAGCGCAAGCGCCTGGCCGAGCATATGAACGCGAATGAGCAGTTGCGCAAAGATTTGCGCGCTGAAATGCGCGAGAGCGAGCGCCGCCGACGTGCCAACGAGCGCATCGATGAAGAAGACGATGATGATTCTTCTGTGCCACAGGGCACAGCTTATAGCGCTATCGAGGTCTTAAGAAAGAAGGATTTCGAGTCGTTTACCTGGGAAGAGACGCAGGAGGCGAAAAAGCTGATGGAGGCGATGCGCTGGGATCTCGGCCTGCGCCCGACCCACCGCAAAGCGCCATCACGCAGGGGCTCGTATCCCGACATGCGCCGGATTGTGCGCCGCAATCTCAAGTATGGAGCAGAACTGCTCGAGCTGACCTGGCGCGAGATCAAGCGCAAGCCACGCCCCCTGGTGATCATCTGTGATATCAGTGGTTCGATGAGCCTCTATTCGCGGCTCCTGCTCCACTTCATTCACACCATCTCGAACGGCCTGCTCAATGTCGAAGCCTTCGTTTTTGGCACGCGGCTGACGCGCATTACGCGCCAGCTTAAGAAGCGTGACGTGGATGAAGCCGTGCGTGATGTCTCACAACTCGTGCAGGACTGGTCTGGCGGCACACGTATCGGCGATGCGCTGCATACCTTTAACCATAAATGGGCCAGGCGCGTGCTTGGTCGAGGTGCGGTTGTGCTCATCATCAGCGACGGCTGGGATAGAGGTGATGCCGGGGTGCTTCAGGTAGAAATGGATCGCTTGCAGCGAAGTTGCCATCGCCTGATCTGGCTCAACCCGCTGCTCGGCTCGCCAGATTATCGGCCATTAACCATCGGCATGAAAACGGCTTTGCCATACATCGACAATTTCTTGCCAGCTCATAACCTAGATAGCCTGATTAGCCTGGGCAATCTCTTGCAAGACATCGACAATAGCCGTCCTGTACGTAGCGCCGTGGCACGGCGCAAAGCCGTCGCCTCGTGGCACCACCCGTCGTAACCTGTAGGGGCAGGGCGATAAACCGGCAGTGGGCGCGATAAATCGGCCCCTACAATTGATTGGTGAATCATTTCGTCAATATGCATTAATGAATCTGAAATAAAAGGAGAAACTTTATGCGAGATGTGTTACCTGATATCGAACGCTGGCGCTCGCGCGGCGAGCGCGTTGCCATTGCCACCGTTGTCTCGATGGCCGGTTCGGCCCCACGCAGGCCGGGAGCGAAGCTCGCTGTCAGTGAAAGCGGCGAGCTGGCAGGTTCTGTCAGCGGCGGCTGCGTTGAGCCTGCTGTTTTTGAGACCGCTATGGAAGTCATCAAGAGCGGCAAGCCTCAAATGCTCGAATTTGGCATTAGCGAAGAAGAGAACATCGAGAAGATTGGCCTGGCCTGCGGCGGCACCATCCACGTCTTTGTGGAACGCCTGGATTGGTGAAATCATCTTCATATGCAGGAGGCTGGGAATGAGCACACTCTTTGACACATTAAAAGAGCTGCTGCACCAGGAAAAAGGTGTGGCCCTGGCCACGCTTGTACGCGGCCCGGAGCATGTTGGCGCTAAACTGCTCGTATTACCTGGGAAAAAGACCGAGGGCACATTGGGCTATCCATCTCTCGATGCCCTTGTCCTCGAAGATGCTGAGCGCGCCATCTGGAACGCCGAGGCCGCTACCCATACCTACACCATCGAAACGACTACGGGCACGCAGGATGTGGATGTGTTCATCGAGGGCTTTGCGCCGCCTCCTACCCTCATTATCGTTGGAGCCGGGCATATCGCTATCCCGCTCACGACCTTCGCCAAAACCCTCAACTACCGTGTCGTTGTTATTGACGCCCGCGCTGCCTTCGCCACCCGCGAGCGCTTCCCCCATGCCGACGAGCTTATTGTCAAGTGGCCGGACGAAGTATTGGAAAACATGGACCTCAATCCGTCTACCTCAGTAGCTGTACTGACGCACGACCCGAAATTCGATGAACCGACATTGAAAGTGCTCTTATCGCGCCAGGTCGGCTACATAGGCGCGATCGGAAGTCGTAAAACCAGCGAAGAGCGCAACGAGCGCCTGAAAAAACAGGGCATCACGGATGAGCAGTTGAGCCGCATTCACGGGCCGATTGGCCTCAACATCGGCGCAACCAGCCCCGAAGAGATGGCGCTGGCAATCATGGCTGAGATCGTCGCGACGAAACATGGGAAAGATCGCTCTGTGGTTGCTGGTTGGAAAAAGTGAAATGCAACTTCCATCATCCTGATTCGTTGGATAAACAAGAGAAGTTTCTCGTTCAGTTAAAGCTATGGATTAGATTACCTGGTATATGCTTTTATAGGTTAATGATGGATATTGACAAGTTCCGGCGGCCATTGGTGTCATTCCATGCGGGCCGATAAATCGGCAATGGGCGCGATAAATCGGGCCCCTACAGGTTGTGGCCGGATGACTTTGTTAATCTGCAAAATTCTTCTTAAAAGGATGATAAAACAATGAGAAATGAGCCATTTTATCAAGATAATCCAGATCAACCGCTACAGCCTCCATCGCCTCCCCAGCGCGGCCCGCAGGGCCAACTGATTCTCGGTGGCCCCCAAAACCCTCAGAATCCATCCAGTCGCAGGCCATATCAATATCCGCCTTCCCGGCTACCACATCCGGGAAATCAGCCACGTCCCTATTCACAGCGACCACCTTACCAGCCATCTTCTCAATACCCAGGCAATCAACCAGGTACTTATCCGCAGCAACCACCTTTCTCAGAATCAGAAAGAGCATCGTTCCCTGGTTCTGCTCAGGGAGCATCCGCTCCTCCTGGCTCGCCTCCCGAGGTGCAGCGCTATCCATACCGCCAGCAGCCGCAGCCGGGGCAGATGGCAGGCACACCGCCATCGCCAAAGAAACAGCGGCGTGGTCGCCGGCCCGGTTGCCTGGTTGGCTGCCTGGCCGTAATCCTGTTGCTCTGCGTCGCCGGCTGGTTTTTTGTCATGACGCTCCAGCACGTGCTGGCCTTTGGCTCGGCCATCTCTACCCAGGCCCCTTTGAGCACCCAGACTGGCTATATGAGCGCCCCTAACAGGGTCAACCTGCTTATTATGGGCTATGGTGGAGGCCATCATGACGGCGCTTACCTCACCGATTCTATGGAAGTAATCAGCCTGGTGCCGCAAAATCATCATACGACGGTTATCGCTATCCCTCGCGATCTCTGGGTACAGATCCCACCCAACTCCGGGCAGTACGCGAAGATTAACTACGCCTATGTCTACGGCTCCAATAATGGCGCCAATCCTGTTGGGGGCGGGAATATGGCCGCCCAGAAGGTCTCTGATGTGACCGGCCTGAACGTGAACTACTGGGTCACGATTGATTTCACCGGATTCCGCGATTTCATCAACGCTATCGGCGGCGTTGATGTCTACGTCCCCGATTCATTCACGGCAAAATACCCGGCCAATGACGACCCCAGCATTAACGCGAGCTGGATCACCATTCATTTCTCTAAGGGGATGCAGCATATGGATGGCGAAAGGGCTATTGAGTATGCTCGCGCCCGCTACTCGCTGGATAATCCGGCGGAAGGCACTGATTTTGCACGCGCGGTGCGCCAGCAAATCATCATGAAGGCCGCCCTGTCGAAGCTCAGGCAGGTCTCTACCTGGCCAAGCCTCTTCAATGCCCTGAATGCGTTGCAACACGCCGTCTATTCCAATCTTTCCCTGGCCGATCTTGCCGCCTTTGCTATGAAGATGGACCTGACCAACGCCCATCACGCGAACCTGACTAATAACAACGTCTTGACAGATGCGGTATCCTCTGATGGTCAGGATATTCTCCTGCCCGTCAATAACAACTGGCAGATTGTTAAAGATTACATCAAGCAGCAATTGTACAACTGATTACTGCTTGATCCTGCAAGGGAGAGCAGGCATGTCACAGCGCGATTCTCGCCTGGTTGGCGGTGTCTATCGTATAGGGCCGGTTATGACCTCCGGCGGCATACTCACTACCTGCACTGCTTACAATCGCAACACCAATGACGTTGTAGGGCTTATCGTCATTGAAACCCCGCCTGGCATCGATGCAAGAGCCATACAGCGCGTCCTCCTGCCTTTAGAGCGCCGTCGCTCGCTTGATTCCCCTCATGTCATCCATGTTTATGACTGGGGCGTTGACGGCTCCCGCATGTATATTGCTACCGATCCTCCACGCGGAATGACGCTACGCTATGTGCTGGATAACGAGAACATCGACTTCCAGCGCGCTCTTGACTTCTTGCGCCAGATGACTTTGGGAGTAAAAGTATTGCACGAACGCGGCATCACCGGAATCGATCTGCGCCCCCAGCTCGTTACCGTCGATTCGGTGGTTGTGGAAGATCGTATCCAGCTTGATGATGTTGGATTGCGCACTATGCTCAAGGAGCTTGGCTACATTGCAGGCGATCGCCCTGACGATATCGGCTTTCTCGATCCCCGCTATGCCTCACCTGAACATATCAATAACGGGCCAGTCGGTCCCTGGAGCGATATCTACCAGCTTGGACTGCTTTTCTTCGAGCTTGTGACCGGGCGCCTTCCTTTCGTCGGCAGGAATTCAGCAGAAACAGGGGTACTGCAAAGTACCGCCCCGATTCCTCGTATGGCTCAGTTCAAGCACGACACGCCGGCCTCCTTGCAGGAAATCGTGGATCGCACCCTGGCCAAAAATCCTGCTATGCGCTACGGTAGCGCCGCCGAGTTGCTTGCCGCGCTGGATGCTGCCAAACTTCCGGGGCCTCGTGTACCTGTGAACCTGCAAGCAGACAAAGGGCCGACGACGAATCCGTATCTAAAAGATACTTTGCAGCAGCCGGCAGCAGGCATGACACGAGAAATGCAAGAGGTGCAAAAGGATGCTGCCCAGCAGGCTACCCTTATTGGTTCCCTTCCTTCAACCCCATCATCCCAGAGCGCACCAGCACAGGCTTCCTCAGAGATAGCCAGTGCTTACGCCTTCCTCTGTTACGAAAAAGATGGTATGGAAATACAGCGCTTTGCCATCAGCAAAAAAGATGCCATCGTTGGCAGAAGTGATCCTAAGCGTGGCCTTAGCCCCGATATTGATCTCACTCCTCTCGATCCCAATATGACCGTCTCGCGGCAACATGCGCGCATTCGCTACGAAGAGACCTTTTTCTATATCGAAGACTTGAAGAGCCGGAACAAGACGCGCCTGGGCGAGCTTCCCCTGGTCCCACTGAAGCCCGAACTCCTGCAGCACGGGGATATCCTTCACTTTGGCGCTGTTCGCCTGGTGTTTAAACTCCCTGGCTTGCCGGATAAACCTATCTTCAAGGAACACAAAGCCTGAGGCTAGATCCAGGACAACTTCAGGCGGTTCAGTATACGCCTCACCTGCTCCAGCTCCTCGATACCAAGCCAGCGCGCGGTCCTGAGATAGATGAACATACCGGCAAACAGCTCGATCACAAGTTTGATCAGGGCCAGAAAGGTACGTATAGCTCCCGATTGATCGCTCGTACTTGTGGTCACGAGAATCCTATCCAGGATGAGCCGCAAGATCAGCACGCACACAGCCATAATCAGGGCTGCCAGCAAGACACGACCGGCAAAGACGGCCAACTGGCGTAGTTGCAGCCCACCAATGCGCTGCTGGATCAGCCAGAGCAGCATCGCGGCTTCAAGCGTGCTGGCGAGGGAGGTAGAAAAGGCCAGCGCGGCTGTGCCCCATCCGGCGCCCCAGACGGCAACATTGATCAAGATCAGGCTGAGGGCGATCTTAAAGATGAACTGGCCCACACTCACAATAACCGGTGTTTTGCTATCGTGCATGGCGTAGAATGAGCGCGTCAGTATTTCAACCGCTGAAAGGCCGGCCAGGCCGAGGGCGAAGCCTGCAAGTGGATAGGTTGTCAGTATGGCATCGTTCAGGTCAAAGGCCCCATGCTCGAAGAGCACCTGGATGATAGGCAGGCCAAGCACGATCAGGCCGAGGCTTGAAGGTATGGCCATAAACAGGATGCTGCGCAGGGTTTCCTCGATGGTAGCGCGGAAGCGATCCAGGCGTCGTTTAGCTATATTCTCGGCCAGCGTTGGGAAAGCTGCCGTGGCGACGGTCATGCCAAAAATATTCAAGGGCAGCAGTAACAACTGGAACGCCTGGTAGTACTGCGTAATCAAGCCGTTCAAGACAGCCAGGGTGAGGATCACGCCCAGGAAAGAGATGAGATAGCGATCAACGAAGGTGGAGAGGGAGAGCATGGCAGCGTTGATGATGCGCGGGACCATGAGGCGGCCGATCTGGATTACGCCGGGATGCCTCCAATCCAGGGTAAACGAGTAGCGCATGCCAAGTTTGATCAGGCCGGGTATCTGTATCGCCACCTCTAAGGCGGCCCCAAGCACTACACCCCATGTAGCTCCATACACGGCCAATGTATCATTTCTGTGGCCCACCACGGCCAGGAAGACACCGGGCATAAGCCCTGCGATAATCCCAACATTATACAGAACCGTGCCCACAGCAGGCAGCAGAAAACGCTGTTCCGCTTGCAGGATGGAGGTAACGATCACGCCCCCGCCGAGGATGATGGCTTGCAGCAGCATAATCCGGGCCAGCAGGATGATCAGGTTAATGTGCGCGGAGTACTCCTGTGGAGTCATCGCCGGCGTCTTCGGATTGTAAAGTGGGATAATCTGCCCGGCGAAGATGATGGCCAGTAGCGCTAAAGCCATCATAATGGCAATCGCAAGGTTTAGCGCTGCATTAGCCACGTGCCAGGCGGTCTTTTCGTCTTTTTCCCCCACCATATAGGTGGTAAAGACAGGAATAAAGGCGGAGCCTAGCGCACCCCCTGCCACCATGTTAAAGATAGTATCGGGGATGAGGAATGCCTGCACATAGGCATCGGAGGTGGCGCCTGTGCCGAAGACAAAGGCAAAGAGAATAGTACGCAGCAGGCCGAACACGCGGCTCACAATATATGCGGCTGTGAGAATCATGGTAGCCCTGCCAATACGTGCCCGCTGGATCATGCCTGTATCCTGGGCTGATTCGGCGGCCTCTGCGGAGCCTGCTGCAGGACTGGCTTGCGGAATAGGCGAGGCTACCGGAGGGCCAACCAGCGATGGCGATATTTCCACAGGTGAGGGCATTGCCGGTGAAAACTGCGCCGGCGGTACAGGCCCACCAGGCGGCGCTTCTGCTCTTTGGGAAGGAGGTTGCTGAGATGGTGCAGCATAAGGCCCGCGCGCACCGGAGGAGCGATGAAAGAGTTTGCGCTGGATGATACTGGTCGCATCAGGCTTCATGCGCCGCTGCTGGCGGCGCAGCCGCTCTTCGCGCAACTGCTGGAGACGGGCCTGGCGCAATTCCTGGAGGGAGAGGGACTGCGACGGCTGGGCCTCAAAATACTGGTACTCTGTCCCCTGCCCATAGCCTAAAGAGCTACCCATATCGGCTATGGGACGTTGGGAGCCTGGCACGACAGGTGGCTGCTGCCCTGCTGTTCCTGTTTGCTCCTGCTCGTATTGCCAGCCATAGTATCCCGCTTGCCCTGTTTCTGCCGGTTTTGATGGCTGCTGCGGCTGCTCTGGTGGCTGCTGTCCTTCGTTGCCCACTTTCTCACTCACTTACTCACTCACCCCTATCAAAGAAAACGCTCGACACCTGTATGCTGCTCTCTACAACTATCCTCTACGTTTTAGAACGCTCTTTGTCACAAAATTGCTTTATGGGGCTTGCCCCTCCGCCAGGCATAGTACTTCTCGCTAGACACGTTCAAGCATCCGATCTCCCCCGAAGATGTTACGCATTCTAAACGGAGTTGGAGTTGATGCTAATTGCCATGCGCGTAAACGCCATCCCTTATAGAGAAACCAGGGTTCCTGCAATCTGTATTTTTTTTGAGATGTCCAGTCTGGTGATGGTAAAGCATCTTGCCAACACAACCACTCTACCATCGCGGCACAAAAAGCAGCCCATTTGTGTAGTTCCGCTGTGGGAGCAGCCGCTAATGGCTCAGCGACCAGGTCATAACGATCCTGAACTGCCGAGCGGCGCCAATCGTCTAGAAAATCACCAATAGCTACCCAGGGAGTTTTGGAATCCTTGCTACAGATACGCTCAAAGGTCTCAGCGATGGTTTGCCGGTGCCATCTATAAGATGATGCTGCCATATCATCTCTCCTATTCAAAGATATCCTCAAGCAGGTACTGTATTCTAGGCGTCAGTAGTTGCTCTGGAATATACTCCTTAACTATGGTTAACGCATCTTGAGAATTCGTTATCTTTAATTCTCTTGCTAGCGCCTGAATATCCTCAATATCTTCAGGGCGTCCAGCTACAACCTTCATAGCGAATACGTAATCGAGTGACGGAATGTAAACACGTAAACCAGGATATTCTGCCCATTTTTCGGTGTTCGGCTGAGTATAAAAAAAGCCCTTGACAGCATCATTAATCCAATTATCTGCTAAACCCTCGCGCTCTGCAACGACTCTTGCTGCCTCGCGGATCATATTCGCCTGATCTGGCCTAAAGTAGGCGTCAATATCTTTAGTAACTTCACGGTTTTGGATCTTGAGTAACATCACAGCCCCTCCAGCTAAAAGAATCTCACCAATCATCTGGCGGCGCTGTAATTCTTCCCCCAACATTCGGAGGTATTTTTCAATTTCTTCCCTGTTCACCTGGTATACCTCAGCCTGCTATATTTCAATAGCAGTATGCAAACTTCTCCAACATTATAACAATTTCACTGGCTCTTCAGCAACGAAGGAAGCAAAGTGCCCGGTCGTCTATGGTAGTGATAGTGCTTCGCCACGTCGCCACCATCCCTATCATGATTACCCCGCAAATCTTGATTTCCATTTGACACGCGCGATAATCCCCTATACAATCTTGCATCATAGAACGAGAAAAACAATAACACGTGAGGTAAATCATCGATGCAACATCTCCACGCAGTCATTCTCGCCGGTGGCAGTGGTACCAGGCTCTGGCCGCTCAGCACACCTGATTTCCCGAAACAATTTCTCCCGCTTCCCAGCGGGCAAAGTATGCTTCAGGAAACCCTGGCCCGCGTTGAACCGCTTATTCCACCCGAACGAGCCTGGGTTGTCACCGGGCGCAGTATGGCAGAACGTGTTCGCCAGCACCTGCCCGCAGTCCCTGCTTCACATATCTTATGTGAACCCATAGGCCGCAGCACCGCTCCGGCTATTGGCTGGGCAGCGGCAACCATTGCCCGGCAAGACCCCCAGGCCGTCATGGTCTCCTTTCATGCCGATGCCGCCATCACCCGTGTCGAGCCCCTGCTCCAGTCGCTTCACCTTGCTTATGAATTAGCAGAGCAAGGGTTTCTCGTCACCTTAGGTGTGAAGCCAACTTCGCCCGAAACGGGCTATGGCTATATTCGCTTCGCCGAGCCTATCAGTGAAGGCTATGGCCACCAGGCGTTTCGCGCCGAGCGATTCGTGGAAAAACCTGATCTGGCAACCGCTGAAAGCTATGTGCGCGATGGCCACTATGTGTGGAACAGTGGGATGTTTGTGTGGCGGGTAGAGACCATCCTGGAAGAAATGCGCGCCTATCTCCCCGAATTATCAAGAAAGATCGAGGCCATTGCAAATGCCATGGGAACCCTGCAAGAGCGTGAGATTCTCGATGAAATCTGGCCTACCATCACTCCCGTGACCATTGATCATGGCATCATGGAAAAGACCGGTAAGCTGGTTGTTATTCCCGTCGATCTTGGCTGGAACGACGTGGGCAACTGGCAGCAATATGGCGACCTCTTCCCCTCAGACGAGCAGGGCATACGCGCAGTAGGTAACCATTACGGCTTAGGCAGCCAGAACATCTTTGTCTACAATACCACCGCTCGCCACGTCTATACCATAGGTCTGGAAGATATCGTGGTCGTCGAAATGGAGGATATGACCATGATCTGCCACAAGAATGATGTGCAGCGTGTCAAAGAACTGGCCGGCCTACACAACCAGCTAGAAAACGAGCACAAGGGCCATCATCCCTAAACGTGTCAAATCTTTCCAGTATGATATAATACAGATAACCGTAGTGATGTGCCGCGTCATTGTAGAAATGGAGTCTCCTGTATGCTCTCCGAACAGCCTGTACTCAGCTCCCGTGGCATGGTTGCCTGCGCACATTATCTCGCTACCCAGGCAGGCGTCTCCATTCTTACACTAGGCGGTAATGCCATCGATGCGGCTATTGCGGCAAATGCTGCCATGACTGTGGTCTACCCCTCGACCTGCTCTGCTGGCGGCGATCTATTCATGCTCATCTGGGAAGGCAAGACGCAGCGCCTCCATGCCCTGAACGGCAGTGGGCGGGCCCCCCATGGCATGACGCCTGAGTACTTTATTTCACGAGGCATGAAGCGCATACCTTCTCGCGGGCCACTTTCGATCAACGTTCCAGGTGCCATAGATGGCTGGTTTGAGACACTGGAGCGCTTTGGCTCGCTTCCCGCTGAAACGATCTTTACTCCGGCTATCGCTTTTGCCGAAAATGGCATTCCTGTGACACCAAAGCTGGCCGGCTGGATCAAAAATGCCTCCGAACCCGTGCTCAAACAATGGGAGAGCAGCGCAGGCGTCTTTCTACCCAATGGCTGGCCCCTGCAAGCTGGAGAGATCCTGCGCCAGCCCAATCTTGCGCGCACCTACCGCATGCTTGCCAATGAAGGGCGGGATGCCTTTTATCGCGGCCCCCTCGGTCGTACAGTTACCGAGTATGTGCAGCAGTGCGGAGGTGTACTGGCGATGGAAGACCTGGAGCAGCATCACTCCGATTGGGTAGAGCCAATCTCTACAACCTATCGCGGCTATGATGTCTACGAGTTTCCGCCTAACTCCCAGGGTCTCACCGCTCTGGAAATGCTTAACATCCTTGAAGGGTATGATCTGAAGTCGCTCGGCTTTCAGACCGCCGAATATATCCACCTGTTCCTTGAAGCCAAAAAACTCGCTTTTGCCGACCGGGATCGCTATATTTCCGACCCCGCCTTCGTGGATATACCCGTTGAAAAGCTGCTGAGCAAAGCCTATGCTGAGCAGCAGCGCACAAGAATCGATCCGCAAAAGGCGATTCGCTGGCTTGCCCCAGGTCTTGAGCACGAGGGTGACACCATGTACCTCTGTGTGACCGACAACCAGGGCAATGCCGTCTCACTGATTCAGAGCCTGTATAATGGGTTTGGCAGTGGAATCGTTGGTGGCGATACAGGTATGTTATTGCAAAACCGGGGTTCGTATTTTTCTCTCGACCCCCGGCATGTGAACTACTTGCAGCCAGGGAAACGCACTATGCATACCCTGACCCCTGCAATGGTATTGTGGCATGGCAGACCTTATATCGTGTTGGGTTCGATGGGAGGTGATGCCCAACCGCAGATTCATGTCCAGTTGCTCTCGGCTATGCTGGATTTTGGCTTGAACGTCCAGCAAGCAATCTCTGCCCCGCGCTGGCGTAGCGAACGCATGCGAGTAGCCACGTCGGGTAGGAGAGAAATTGTAAGTGGTCAGTTAGGGGTTGATGAGCTTAGCGGCGATGACAATCAAAATCACATAGTAGAAGTTGTCAGGTTGGAAAGGCGCTTCCTCAGCGGCGTTCCTCTACAGCTTGATCTGCTCGGCCATCAGACCATCGTTGATGGGCTGTGGGAAGATGGCATGGGTCACGCACAGGCTATTCTCATCAATCCTGATACCCATGTTTTTGAAGGCGCTGCCGACCCGCGCTGCGATGGCCTCGCACTCGGTTGGTAGCACTTCCTTTGTTGTATGGGAAAAACCATAGTAGTACGGAAGGATAAAATCTATGACCACAAAGCCCTATCATTCTGCAATCCCCGCCGATATTCTAGCACTCTCTCACGAGCGTGATATGCTGCGCAAAAAAGGCCAGTACGCTCGTGCTGATGCCCTGAAACGCCAAATCGAGGAGGCTGGTTATGCCATTAAAGATAATCCACGTGGAGCGCATTTAATTATATTACCCAGCGTTGAAGTTGATGGAACGGTGTATCGCACGGCCCGTCAGTTGCCCTCGCTGCTCGACGAGGCCGATACCTGCCAGTTCTCGGTGAATATCCTGGCCCATAATAGTTTTGAGCAAACACAACGCTGCCTCGAAAGCGTCTTGCGCTTCGCCGGCACTCACGATATAGAGATCATCCTGGTCGATAATGCTTCCCAAGATGAACTAAGCATATGGGCTGCCACGCTGCGCCATACCCACCCTCGCGTGCATGTTTTGCGCACCTCCCGCACAGTGGGTGAGGCAGAAGCCCGCAACATCGGCTTGAAACAAAGCCGGGGCCACTATATCCTCTTGCTGGATAATTGCATCGAGCTAACCGGCGACATCTTCACGCCGCTAGCAGACACGCTATCCGATGAAAAGATCGGTATTACCGGCCTGCATGGTCTATCGACCAGCGATCTCCGCCACTTCCATGAAAGCCAGGACGTGGAAGTTGAAGCCGTTGACAGGCTCTGTATGGCCTTCAGGCGCTCGCTGCTCAAAAAAGCCGGCTTCTTTGACGAAAAATTCCGCTTCCCATCCTACATGGACATTGACTTCAACTTCGCGGTACGCGATAGCGGAGCGGATGTTGTTCTGACGCCTGGCCTTCCAGTAATATGCTACCCGGCCCTGGACTATTCCGGCCTGCCCGATGCCGAGCGTACACGCCTGACTAAGCGCAACTTCTATCGCTTCCTCGACAAGTGGGGAGACCGTGAAGACCTTCTCAGCGAAGCGTAAACCTGATGCATGTTGTCGCTCATATGCTGGAACGAGCAAAGGAACCTGTAACCCGTAGGGGCCGATTGATCGCACCCATTGCCGATTGATCGGCCCCAATATTGACTCTTGCGTTCACTCAATGAAGGAGAATCGATTTTGGCAACACAAACACTGAAAAAACGCAGCGAGATACCTGTAGAATATACATGGAACCTCGAAAGCATATACCCAAGCAATGAAGACTGGGAGCGCGATTTCCTCTCCATTCAGCAGCGCCTGCCCGCACTAGAAGCTCTTAAGGGAACCCTGGCCCAGAGCGCCCAGACCCTGTGGCAGGTGCTGCAAAAGCGCGATGAACTCTTTGAGCAGCTTGAGCGCCTCTTCGCCTATGCCTCCATGCGCAAAGACGAGGATACCACCAACAGCCTCTACCAGGGTATGGCCGACCGCGCCATGCAGCTCTATGTCCATACGTCTACTGCCGCCTCTTTTATCGAACCCGAAATCCTGGCCCTTCCCCAGGAAAAGCTCGAGCAGTTCTTCAAAGAGATACCCGAACTAGAGCTTTACCGGCAGCAGTTAGATGATCTCAACCGCAAGCGCGGGCATATTCGCTCCCCCGAAGTTGAAGCAATTCTCGCCGCGGCAGGTGAGCTTGCCGAGAGCCCTGGCAGCATCTTTACCATGATCGATAATGCCGACTTGAAGCTGCCCACCATCAAGAACGAGGATGGCGAAGAGGTAGAGCTGACCAAAGGCAACTATTTGCTCTTCATTCGCAGCCACAATCGCCGGGTACGCAAAGAAGCCTTTGAGGGTCTGCATAGCACATTCCTCAAGCAGCGCAACACCATCGCCACGACACTCTCCTCGCAGGTCAAATCCGACATGTTTTATGCCCAGCAGCGCCATTACAACTCCAGCCGGGAGATGGCCCTGGCCGGGTATAATATCCCCACCAGCGTCTACGACAACCTCGTGCAGGCGGTGGATGAGCACCTGCCCTTGCTCGACCGCTACCTCAAATTGCGCAAGCGCGTTCTGCAGCTCGATGAACTCCACATGTACGATCTCTACGTGCCTATTGTTGAGGAAATATCCGAAAAGGTCAGCTATGAAGAGGCGCGTGATACCATTATTGCCGCCCTGGCGCCCCTTGGCGAGCAATACGTCAATACCCTCAGCAATGGCTTTGCCCAGCGCTGGATCGATGTGTATGAAACTGCCGGCAAGCGTGGTGGGGCGTATAGCGGCGGCGCATACGGCACGCAGCCGTTTATCCTGCTCAATTTCCAGAACGACCTCTTTAGCATGTTTACCCTCGCTCACGAGTTAGGGCACTCGCTGCACTCGTTCTTTACCCGTTCCCACCAGCCCTATCAATATGGCGACTATACCATCTTCGTAGCCGAGGTTGCTTCGACCCTCAATGAAGCATTGCTGACCGAGTACTTGCTGCAGACCACGGCAGACCGCACACAACGCCTGGCCATACTCAATCACTCACTGGAAAACTTCAGAGGCACGCTCTTCCGGCAGACCATGTTCGCAGAGTTCGAGCAGCAGTTCCACAGCCGCGCAGAGCAGGGCGAACCCCTGACCGCAGACATGCTCAGCTCGCTCTATCGCTCCCTCATTGAGAAGTACTATGGAAGGGAAACCTTCATCGATCCCTTGATCGATATCGAGTGGGCACGTATTCCGCACTTCTATAGCAGCTTCTATGTCTACCAGTATGCCACGGGCATCTCCGCTGCCTCCGCTCTTGCCCAGCAGATCCTGCACGAAGGCCAGCCAGCCGTTGAACGTTACCTCAAGTTCCTCAGCTCTGGCTCATCCGACTACAGCATCGAACTGCTGAAAAAGGCCGGTGTAGACATGACCACGCCCGAGCCGGTACAGCAGGCCCTGCAACTCTTCGAATCTCATCTCTCACAAATGGAGGAGCTCTTGTAATCGTTTGTTCATGGGTGTACCTATTCTCCACGAGAGAACGTATAAGTACATGAATGCCTTTTGCGGAACGACGAGCAGAAAGGAGCGAGGATTAGCATGTCTCAATTCCTGGACACCTGGACACCCCCACCCCAGGCCCAGCAGCCGCCACGTCGCGGCAGGGGATGGCTGCGTGCCCTGGTGATTGGCCTGGCTCTTTTTATCGCCTCAACCATCGTCATGTTCTTGACCGGCAACCTCAATCTGTACCCAACGGTGATTCTGATTGGGAACTTTCTGGTGCCCATCGTCTTTGTCGCCTTCCTCTACGACCACCAGCATTTCAGTGCGCTCTCGCCGAATACGGTAGCGACGAGTTTCTGCATCGGCGGGATTCTGGGTATCCTGGGAGCCTCGATCCTTGAATCTCTCCTGGTTCCTGTTCCAACCAATCCCACACAAGGTCTCACCTTCGGTGGAGCATTGATTGTTGGGCTGATTGAAGAGGGATGTAAGATTCTTGCGGTTGCCTTTCTAGCCCGGCGCATCCCTCACACCTCACAGATGGACGGCTTGCTGCTGGGAGGAGCGGTTGGCATGGGATTTGCAGCCCTGGAAAGCACCGGCTATGCCTTTACAACTCTGCTGCTCAGTCATGGACAATTCGGGGCCTCGATCGTAGAGACAGTGATCCGGGGGTTGTTCGCGCCATTCGGTCATGGTGTCTGGACCGGCATTCTCGGGGCCGTCTTGTTTCGCCAGAGTGGGCCACGCCATTTTCGCATCACCTGGCCCGTGATCCTCACCTACCTCCTTGTCTCCCTCTTGCATGCTCTCTGGGACGGGGCGCCTTTGAGCGTCTATGTTATCATCCCGCCTGGCCTCCCTCTCTCCGTGACCGATCTAGTAGTTGGAGTGATCGGCATCGTTATCCTCTCTGTCTTGTATCATCACGCAATCACCCGGCAAATGCAGCAAATAAAATCGCCTTCATCGTAAAAAGTGATGCTTCTGCTCAAAGCAATTGTGTACTTTCGTGCTGCTTGAGGGCCTCCTCCAGCGATATTTCTCCATGATCAACCAGTTGTCGCAGAAGCCGAATTTGCCCCTGATAATTAGCGCTCTGCTGGAGCAGGTGAAGACAGCATTGTTGTTGCTGGGGGGCAGAGCAGGGTAAAGCTGTTCATGAAACTTTTTGTCACATTGCAACGTCAAAAGACAAATAAATTTAGACAATTGCAAGAGGTAAGTGACATAGATCGGGTAAATGACATAGATAAGAGGAAGAGAGGTATGCAACATAGAGCAACTATATGGCCCTGGGAGGAAGAAGATATCAGCATTGAATATCAACGTTCACTTCAGGACCTTGAACGTTTCTTACACGTGGATATAAGTGAACTTTACACGCTCGAAGATCTCTCAGCAGTAGCCTCTCTCGTTGGCCACGACCTGCATGTCATAGCAGTGACCAGAGGGAAGAGCGTTGAACAGACGATTGTGGAAGAGGAACCGGGAGCTCTTGAGCCATTCATACTTGTTGAGCGCAAATATGTGTTTACTCGTGCCCTGGGTATGAGCGGTCCAGAATTAGTAGTGACTGCGAGTGAAGGTCATGTCCTTATTGCACAGCTAAAAATGGTGCAGCCAATGGGCTATCGAGCTGAAGAGCTGAGAATACGGCTACCATCGAACACAGATATTGCCCTGGGCAACATACCCAACGTAGCTGATGAAAGTATCTACGCCATTGACATACGAGGCGGGAGGAGATTGGAACACCGCCCGGTGCAAGAGCCAGATTCACCTGAAGTACAGCAGGCATTCGCCTATACTCTCAAAGACGCCCTGAGAGAGATTGTTGCTCGGCTTGCATAACCTGGTCCTCTCAGCACTGCTATGCCCTGGCTCCGGGGCAATGTTTTCTCAGGCTGCTGGCCTCTACCCAACCGTGCGCCATTCCTAGCGCTCAGGGGAATACCTCCTTGCCTTACATATCTGCGTATGTTATGCTCAGCAGAGACGAAGGTTCTGTCACGGCGAGAGGAGGCTCGGATGCGAAAGTATTTGGTGTTGGCCGCGTTGGCAGGAGCCGCCTTCGTGGGCAAGCGGCTCTTGAGGTTCCGCGTAGACAAACGGGGGCCGGAACATGTGAGTCAGACCGAGGAGTCTTATCGGAAGGCAGGTACCCGCGTACTCATCCTGGGCGCCGGCTTTGGTGGACTGGCCAC
This sequence comes from Chloroflexota bacterium, assembly GCA_902812455.1. Next base: position 22,168 of record CADDZH010000050.1, read on the forward strand.
CGCCTTGAAACTGGATCAGCACCTCAAATCTTCAGATGATGTCAGTGTGCTGGTTGTCGATCGCAACAACGATCTGCTGTTCACGCCGCTTTTGTGGACTGTGGCGAACGGGCGCACAAGCCCAAACAATGCTGTTGTCCCCATCCGCGACTTTCAGAAGGGCAGGCATTTTCACGTCCTGCACGCTGAGATTGAGAACATTGATCTCGACCGCAAGGAAGTGCAGACGTCCGAAGGTTCGCGTCCCTACGACTTCCTCGTGATCGCTTTGGGCAGCCATACCGCTGTGCCCGACCTTCCTGGCCTGCGCGAGCACGCGTTCCCGTTCCACACTCCTGCCGACGCCCTGCAACTGCGCAACCATTTGATCGACGCTATCGAGGCTGCGCACAGGGCCACCGATCCAGTGGAGCGCCAGGAGTGGCTGACCTTCGTCGTCGGTGGCGCGGGCGACACAGGGGTTGAACTAGCGGCAATCATCCACGACTACATTGTCACAGGGCTCTTCAGTGAGTATCCGTGGTTGGCAGACGCGCCCGTCCGCGTGGTCGTCGTTGGGCGGGCGGAGCGTGTCCTGCCGATGAGTGATCCTCGCACGTCCAACCTGGTTCGCCGGACACTGGTAAAGGAGGGGATTGAGGTGCTGACCGGGAGGTCCGTCACAGGGGTCACGGAGACAACGGTGGAAACAAGTGCAGGAATTATTCCCGCACGGACGCTCTTCTGGGCGGCGGGCATCACAGCGCCCGAACTGGTCCGCCAGTTGCCTGTGCAGCACGCAGGTAATGGCGCGATCCTCGTCGATGAGCACCTGCGCATCCCAGAGTATCCGGAAGTGTATGTGATCGGCGACTGCGCCTGGGCCTACGACTCGGCTACCAAGGCTCCGGTGCCCCCTACGGCCCAGGCAGCACGCCAGCAGGGGTATTACGTGGGTAAGGCCATTGCAACGCAGTACGCGAGCAGACAGGCACGGCCTTACAGGTACACGCCCCTGGGTCATCTAGCGCTGCTGGGCCACTACACGGGCGTAGCGGAGATCGGCCCGATCACCTTGGGAGGGCTTCCCGCATGGATATTCTGGCACCTGGCGTACTTGCAGCGCAATCCCTCGTGGTCCAAACGGATACGACTGGTGGTCGACTGGCTGCTCTCCGGCATCCTCGGTCGTGATACTGGGCAGTTACGCCTGGGCACCGGCCTACCGGAGGGCAGAAGGGTTCTGGAACCGAAGACTTGACGAAGACCACCTGACTCAAGGAAGAGCTGGCGAGGAAACGAGCGCAAAATACCTCAAAAAGTCTTTCTCCTTTTTGTTAGCGATACTGATTGCTCGAATTGTTTTTGGGATTGATAATACGCTCGTTCCCAGCCTCGCTGGGATCACCGCCTGCCCTGGCCGCGTTTTTCTCTTCTTTCACATCAGGATGGCGCGGAGCATTTTTCCCTCTCTCAGCAGTCTCTTTCCTCTTCTGGGCGACTATCCTGCGAATCTTCTCAGGATTGGCCGGGACCGTAACACTTCCCTGAGCATGTTGCTGCGCCGGGTTCTGGCTTTGTTCCTGTTCGCGGTTCGTGTTGTTCTGCTCTTGCTCTGCCATCGGTGATGCTCCTTTTGCTTGATGATACATATGCTTTGCTAATCATATACGCTACAGCCCGTAACGGCCAGTTTGCTGGTCTTGGTTCGAGTTGCTCCCCTCTTATGAACTGGCGCCTCTTTCACTTAGTAAGTATCGATTCTGGGGAATGGTTTCAGGTGTCTCCGATTCTGGCCGGGGAGCGTCTTATAACTGGTAGCATATCCATAATCATAGATATGCTTACAACACTGTTCGCAAGTCTACTTTTAAGGATGCCGTGTGATCATGGAGCTTGAAGGAAAGGTCGTTGACCATTACCACATTCAACAGCGCCTGGCTCGAGGGGGCATGTCAGAGGTCTACCTGGCCCAGGACGAGCATACGGGACAGAACGTTGCTCTCAAAATGGTCTGCCGGGACGATGAGGAGCACGTTGGGCGCTTCCAGCGCGAACTCACGACCCTGGGCAAGCTGGCGCATGCGCATATTTTGCCTGTCATGGAGCAGGGAACCTATGGATCCTGGCATTATTGCGTCATGCCCTATCTTGAGCGGGGTGCGCTTCGCCAGCGCCTAACACAAGGCCCGCTCTCCTTAGAAGAAGCTGGCCGCATACTCCAGCAGGTGGCTGAGGCCTTGCAATACGCCCATGAGCACGGCTTGCTGCACCGGGATATCAAACCCTCCAATATCTTGCTTGATGAAGTCGGCCACGTTTACCTGGCCGACTTTGGCCTGGCCAAAGACATGAGCCTGCAGAGCAGCATCACGCAAACGGGGGTATTGATAGGAACCCCGGAGTACATGGCTCCTGAATTAGCTGAGCAACCAGCCGCCACCAGTAGCGATATCTATGCCCTGGGTATCGTGCTCTACCAGATGCTCAGCGGTTGCCTTCCCTTTCAGGGAAACTCGCCCCTGGCCATCTATTGGAAGCAGATTTACGAGCCGCCTCCTCCCCCATCCCTGCTCAATCCGGCCATTCCTGCTTCGATTGAGCGGGTGGTGCTGCGGGCGTTGGTCAAGGACCCTGCGCAGCGTTTCTCCTCGGCCCAGGCGCTAGCCGGGGCTTATATCCAGGCGCTCCAGTCCACCCAACACGAGCAGGCCAGCCTCTCGTTTGCGTCCCCGCAAGGAACGCTACCTCCTCCCTCGCAGCGAATTGTCCCTGTTTGTCCTGTGACAGCTCACCAATATGGGATGAGACAGGTGCTGGTGGCGCTGGCTGCCGTTCTTTTCCTCTTCGTGATGCCCGCAGTGCTGGGCTTTGTGCTGTATACCAACAGTTTGCCGGGACAGGCACCTTTAGCGGTGGGAGCCAGCGCCCACTTCATGAATATGGGACGCGCGGTTGAGGTGCCCACCCCTATCATTGCCAGCAGGACTCCGACTCCGCAGCCAACGTACCCTACAACACATCATACGACGTCATCTGGCCATCCTCAGATATCTCCCCCCTCTAGCCACAAGCCGGCAACTAGCTCTGGACAAGATGAAGGGAATAGCGGTGGACATAGACATAATGGTGGAGGGCATGGCAGTGGTGGACATAGCGGTGGTGGACATGGCCATAAGCATGGACATCACCGCGGGTCTGGGCATAACCATTGATTATCCCTAATGAATTATCCGGTCCAGCACCATGATGGCGAAAAGCGCAGCCAGGTAGATGTTGGAGTACCAGAACAGCGTGCGCGCCAGCTTCTTGGAGCACTCGCGCCAGAGGCGAAAGGCGAGGTAGACCAGCCCCCCGCCAAGCAGCAGTGCTCCAGCCAGGTAGAGGTACCCCATGATGCCCATCCCATAGAGCGCCAGGGTGATTGCCAGCACGAGCACGGCGTAGAACAGGATCTGCTTGCGTGTCTCCGCCTCGCCTTTGACCACCGGCAGCATGGGGATACCCGCCTTCGCGTAATCCTTCTGGATCAGCAGCGAGAGCGCCCAGAAGTGGGGCGGCGTCCAGAAGAAAATGATGGCGAAGAGCCAGAGGGCCGGCAGACTCAGGCTGTTGGTGATGGCAGCCCAACCCACCAGCACCGGTACGGCTCCGGCAGCCCCGCCGATCACGATATTCTGTGTTGTTGTGCGCTTGAGACCGAGCGTGTAGACGAAGACGTAGAAGAGAATGGCGGACAAGGCCAGCACCGCGCTAAGCAGGTTCACGAAGACGACGAACACCACGAAGGAGAGGAGACCCAGCACGATGCCAAAGACCAGCGCCTGCTGGGGTTGCACGCGCCCGGCGGGCAGCGAGCGGCGCTGGGTACGCCCCATAATCTGGTCGATGTCCCGGTCGATGTAGCAGTTGATGCAGTTCGCGCTGCCCGCTGCCATGGCGCCGCCGAGCAGGGTTGCCAGGGTGAGGCCGAGCGGGGGCAGGCCCTGGGTGGCAATGGCCATTGTTGCCGCTGTCACGCCCAGCAGCAGCACCGTCACGTGCGGCTTCATCAGATCAAGATAATTGGCAAGGGTTTGCCGCACCACGCCAACCTCTTTCTTTGCACTCGTCTCGGCCTCTTCGCGCTCCATCTTCTCGATCTCCTGCTGCTCTGGTGCAGCACGCAGTTGGTTGGTTGCAAGCGCGGCCAGTAGGACCAGCGTTCCCCACACAGCAGTGGCAAGCGCGAGGTGCAGGCCGGCCACAAAAGCAGGCTTATCTAGCAGCACGATCAAGCCACCCACAATCGCCTGGCAGACAAAGAGCACGCCCCCCACGAGCCCAACAATCGCCTGCCCGCGCGCAACTCGCCAGCGGCGCAGCGCTGCAATCACCGTCCAGAGCGTGACCAGCCCGGTGAAGACAGCAAAGACGCGATGCAGGATATTGATGTCCGCGAGGTGATTGTTCACCGCCCAGGGAGCGGGCGTGCAGAGCGGCCAGCCAGGACAGGCCAGCGCTGCTCCACTGCCGGTCACATATGAACCAAGCAGCATCAGGATATAGACCAGCAGCGCGTTACTGATCGCCAACTGGGCAAATTTGCGCGTCCTGTCGGGATGCTCTGTACGGGCGCGATAAATCTGGCCCCTATGGGCAGGTTTGCCGCTCAGCACAGCAATCGTGATCACAATGGCGAAGATGGCCAGCGCCGTCCCCAGGTGCGCCGTAATAATCTCTGGCGGCAGTTTCCAGAGGACTGTCAGCCCCCCCAGCACGATCTGGATTACCAGCAGCACCGGAGCAACGACTGCCATTGCCAGCAGCAGGCGATCTTTGCGTGCCCAGGCGATAATGCCGATCACCAGCAGCACAATCAAGATGCTGACGGTGGCGGCGGTGAAGCGATGGAACTGCTCAAGAAAGACATGATATGTTCCAGAGTAATAGGCCTGGCCATAGCAAAGCGGCCAGTCCGGGCAGCTCAGGCCGGAGTTGGTGGCAAGTACTGTCCCACCGAGCGCGATCAGAAAATAAGTGACGACAACCGCTACCCATGCGACGCGGTATATAAATTTCATCGAAGAACTCCTGACAGGTGAATTTCGCAAAAAAAATTATTGTGACTCCCGGCTTCCAGCCCACCTTCTTCATCCCTACGATCAATTTTAGTGTTTAAGTCAAGAGTGCTGTATAATCCCTGGGTTTTTCTAGCATCTACCCCTCCATGCTCTGCTACGATTTTATCAAACTGCAAGGTAAGCCACTGCTGTGTATCTTTTTTATGTAGCTATGAGTGTTCATAGAAGAACATGCGTTTCCTACTACAAGGGCACGCATGCGATGTTGTCCCATTTGCATAGCTCATAAAGGAGTAGCATAGTATGAGTACATACGATGAAGACGCCACCAACAAAGACCTTGGCACCAAAGGTACAGAGGACAGGGTGAAAGGGAAAGCCAAGCAGGTTGCCGGCACTGTTCAGAAAAAAACAGGGCAAGCAACCGGCAATACCAAGGCCCAGGCCAAAGGAACAGCCAAGCAGGTTGCCGGGAAAGCCCAGGAAACAGCAGGCAAAGCTGAGCAGAAGGCAAACAAGGCGGTGGGTAAAGCCAAAAAATCCTCATAGGCGTCATGAGACAGAGCGGCGAACCATATTCGCCGCTCATTTTTTGTCATTTAAACGCCCAAAGCCTCTAATGACCTTCTATAAACTCGCTAAACAGTCTCAACACCTCGTCCTGCTTCTCGATATGTGGAGAATGGCCACAATCTGTGAGGGCTGCTTCGTGGAATTCCCCGCCATTTGCCTGGTACCTGTGCAGAACTGCTCGAACCTGCGTTTTCATAGGCTGAGGCGGATAAACCTCTGCTCCCGGCCAGTTTGGAACCGCGCCTATCTGCCCTAGCAAGCCCATATCAAACATAGATGCGTCAGAAACGATCTGGTCATCGACTCCATGTATCCATAGAACAGGTGGCTTATGACTGAGGGTAGCAAAGCTTCCCTGGTTCATATACTTAGGCGAGAGCGCATTATTGACCCCCTGTGTTCCCGGAGCGACGTTCGGCCAGTTGTTTGAAGGGGTCATATCTCCAGGATAATTTCCCGGCCCCACTCTGGTCGAAAGAATGCTTGTGACAAGCATCTCTTCACGTTCGGGCGGAACACGGAAAGGAGGCTTGAAATAAAATGCGTTCATCACTGTACGCGGGGATGTTTGCTCGCTGCCCCTATCTCCATGCGCAATCCGCTGGACGAAATCAGGATTTACAGTGCCACCCCCGCTACCAGCGTAATCGGGCCAGATGGGTGTTCCTTCTGCCCCTTTCGTCCCGCCAAAACCAAAAGGCGAACCTGTTGCCTGCAAGGTGAGCGAGCGCAAGTTTCCAGGGTGGGCCATGGCGTACTGCATTACGATATTGCCACCCAGGGACCACCCAAACAGGTGAAATGGATTCAGGTTTAATGCTTGCACAAAGGCAGCAAGATCATCCGCGAAATCGCTCATACCCCGTGTGGCGTCTACGGGCAGTGTTTCTGTGTCTCCATACCCGCGCATATCGGGGGCATAAATGGTATAGCGATGTGTTGCTGCCAGCGCCAGCATAAAATCCTGGAAAAACAGCGATGAGGAACAGTTCCCATGTACCAGCACAACAGGCGTGCCCCCTGTCCCTGATTCAAGGTATGCCATTTCGAGTCGCGCCGTTTTCACTCTATGCTGGCTTATTCCGGGTAAAAGTAACTGCTGTGAGGACATAATTAGCTAACCTCCAATAGCTGTGATGCTCCCATTTTAGCACCTCACCCGTAGGGGGCGCAATGATGAAATTTCTCAGGTTGCAGGGGCTAGGGGTTATCCCATTGCCTGCCATCGCGCTCAATCAGTTCATTCGCCTCAGGAGGTCCCCACGTGCCCGCCTTATAAGGATAGACCGTATCAGCGGGCATATGTTGCCAGACGCTCGTGATGCTATCGACAATTCTCCAGGATGCCTCAACTTCGTCCCGGCGAACAAAAAGCGTCGAATCCCCCTCGATACAATCAGCGATCAGGCGCTCGTAGGCATCGGGCGTCGCGATGCGGAACGCATCGGCATAGGTGAAGTTCATATCCACATCGCAGAGATGTTGTGCCGCGCCCGGCACTTTGGCCGCAAATTTCAGTGAAATGCCTTCATCCGGCTGGATACGAATCGTGAAGCGGTTGGGCACAAGCCCCTTCGTCTCTGATGGCTTATAAAGCTGGTGCGGAACGCGCTTGAACTGGATCGTGACCTCTGTGCTGCGCTTGGGAAGAGCCTTGCCTGTGCGAATATAGAATGGTACACCTGCCCAGCGCCAGTTCTCGATGAACAGCTTGAGCGCAACATAGGTCTCCGTTGTCGAGTTCGGGGCAACACCTTTCTCCTCTTTGTAGCCCTCCTGCGGCTTCCCATCGATCACTCCCGCCGTATACTGCCCGCGCACCACGTTTTGCTTTACCTGCTCTGGCGTGAACAGCGGAATAGAGCGCAAGACCTTGACCTTCTCATCACGGATGGCTTCGGCATCAAAAGCCACAGGGGGTTCCATCGCCGTCAGGCACAACACCTGCATAATGTGGTTCTGCACCATGTCTCGAATGGCTCCAGCCTCCTCGTAATATTCAGCCCGTGTGCCAATACCAATACTCTCAGCCACAAGAACCTGGACGTGATCGATATATTCCCCGCTCCAGAGCGGCTCAAATATCCTGTTGGCAAAACGGAAGGCCATGATATTCTGCACCGTCTCTTTTCCCATGTAGTGATCGATGCGATAGATTTGATTCTCGTGAAAAACTCGCCCCAGCGTGCGATTGAGCTTCTGGGCGGAAGCCAGGTCACGGCCAAAGGGTTTTTCGACAACGATACGTGTCCAGGACTCTTCGTGATTGTTCGTGCGAACCGGGTGTGCCAGGCCTGAGCCGCCAAGCTGGTGGATAATTTCCGGGTCGAGAGTCGGAGGCGTAGCCAGATAGAATAAGCGATTCCCGTGCGTGTCCTGCTCCTGGTCAAGCTTATGAAGTAGTTGGGCCAGCTTCTGGTAGCCTTCTGGATCATTGATATCCGATCGGCAGTAGTACAGGTGCTGCGCAAAATCATGCAGCGCCTGCTGGTCTAATTTGTCGTCCTCTGGCATGAATTCGTTGAGCGACTGCAAGGCCATATTGCGCCACTGCTCATCGTCCAGGGGGCGACGCGCAAAGGCCACAACCGAAAAGGGATGAGGCAGAGGGTGCTCATGAAACAGGTGCGCCAGCGTTGGCAGTAACTTGCGCTGCGTGAGGTCTCCGGTTGCCCCGAAGATAATAATAGCGCATGGTTCCGGTGGTTGACCCTCCTGCCAGATGGTATGCTGTGCGAGTGTTTTCGGTGGGTGAACATCTTGAGCCATAAGTTCTTCTCCTTTAGAAGATAATATAGTCTACATCAATTATACTGTGTTCCGGCCTCTCTCGTTTCATGCCAAGCCTGGGCTTGATGAGCCAGATGGAAAAGTTAATGCCCTTCATCAGATTCACGTACAAAAACATAGCAAAGGAAATTGCCAGGATCGCTCCCGTGAACTATATTACCTAAGGCAAGGTTCAAAAATGACATGTCTATCTAGCTACGCAGGCGCTTAAGGTGGGACTTTGCATAAGAAACACATAGCAAGAGGGAGAGCAGAATGAGAACATATGATGTAACCATCATTGGTGGTGGTTCCGGCGGTCTGGTAGCAGCGCGTATCGCCTCGGCACTAGGCGCTAATGTGCTACTCATCGATAAAGAGCGCCTCGGCGGCGATTGTCTGAGATATGGCTGCGTACCCAGTAAAAGCCTCATCCACGTGGCAGGGGTCGTGCATAGCGTCAAGAAAGCTGCCAGATTTGGGCTTGTGCCTGCTGGCCAGCAAGTGGATATGGCGAAGGTCGCCGCCTATATCCAGGGCGTTATTGAGCGCGTAGCTGAAGGGGAACAGGTGTATACAGAAGGTGTTACCGTCAAATTTGGCAGCGTCTCTTTCAAATCTCCTACCGAACTTACGTTGAACGGCGAGACATTTACCAGCCGTATTACGATCATTGCCACCGGTTCTCACCCGCTGATCCCTGACATAGAAGGCCTCGAGGTGGCAGGCTACCTGACCAACGAGGATGTATTTGATCTGACCCGCCTGCCAGCTTCCTTCGTTATAGTAGGCGGTGGCCCCGTTGGTGTCGAGCTAGGGCAAGCCTTTGAGCGCCTGGGTGCAAAGGTGACCATTCTCCAGGGGCCGGATCGCATCCTGCCGAAAGATGACCCGGAGGTATCGGCCACTGTGGCCGAGGTGCTGACCTTCGAAGGAGTCACCATTGTGACCAATGCTCGCGTTATCAAAGCAAGCCGCAACGGCGATAAGAAAGTTGTGATGGCAAAACAAGGCGACAGGCTGCTCACGTTTGAAGCCGAAGAGATTATCCTGGCAGCAGGGCGCAGGCCTGATGTCGAAGGATTGAATTTAGATGGGATCGGGATCAAATATGATAGTAAAGGGATAAAGGTTGATGACCACCTGCAAACGCCTGTACCCAATATCCTGGCCATTGGCGATGTGATAGGCGGCTACCTGTTTACGCATGTGGCCAGTTACCAGGCAGGTATCGCAGTACGCAACGCTTTGGTTCCATTTGGTAAGAAGAAAGTCGGTTATCGCGTCGTTCCCTGGTGTACTTTTAGCGATCCAGAGGCAGCGCATGTTGGCTTGACGCCCGATGAAGCACAAAGCCGTTACAAGCAGGTGCGTATAGTGAAATTCCCCTATACCGGTATTGACCGGGCGCAGGCGGAAGGTGAGACTGTAGGCTTCATCAAGCTTGTCCTGGCGCCAAAGAAAGAAGAGATCCTCGGCGCGCACATCGTCGGAGCGCGAGCCGGTGAGCTGCTAGGTGAGATAGCGCTCGCGATGCAGCATCATCTCACCTTGAGCGACATCTTGAATACCATTCACGTCTACCCAACCATGAATACGGGCATCCAGCAGGCCGCCTTCGATGTCTTCCTGGAGAGCGCTGCTGCCTCCAGCAATCGCAAACTTGTCCGCACCGTTCTCAGCCTGCGTGGCTAGGGACTGAGATCGCCTGCTGGACTGTATCAGGGGTGGCAGGGATTGGGCGTCGGTGACGGCTCCGGTGTTGGCGTCTTTCTGACCGGCACGGCTCCCGGTACGCATTGTGTTGGTGTTACTGAAGGCCCAGGGGTCTGCGTTCCGTTTATGGGAGTTCCAGTTGCGGTAGCCGAAGGCATTGGCGTAGCGATAACCAATGTGAAGAAAACGGCCTGGTCGCCTGTTACTGAGCAGTTGGGAACGCCGGGTTTAGAAAACGTTACCGTCACAATGGTAAATTTATTCAGATCGGCACTGCGATTCCCCACGAAAATGGGAAACACCGCTAAACCATCCGATGTTGTTGTAGCGCTGACAGTCGTCGTACTTCCATCATACCATTGCGCCTGCGCTACTGCTGTAGCTCCACCGATTCCTTCAGGATTGCCGTTGACGTTATGCACAAATTTAGCATAGACGGGAACCACGCCGGTTGTGTTAAACCCCGGCGTGGCATTTGTCACCCAGGCGGAACAGCTATACTCCGGTAAAGGGGGTGTTGGTGAGCTGCCATCAAGGTTGATGGTCACTGTTACAGATGGCTGGCCCAGGTCTGCCCCGGCATTGCTGCCACAGGAAACGATGAGCACGCTCACAATAAAAAGAAAAAGAATAGCGCCGCTTTTCAGGTAAAGAGAAAAAGGAGCAGGTAGAGTCTTTCCCGGTTGTTTCAAGAACGGTAGCCGCATATATCTTCGTTCACTCTTATCTACAATAGCCAAAAATACTGGCTATAGTATAGCATAGCCTACTTTCAGGCGGCCTGTTTTTGCCGCTGGCCTGCCATAAAAGTACTATGTCTTCACCTTGAGTGAACGAAGATACGGGCCTTTTTGGCCTTATTACTGCACGACTACCGTCAGGTTCATATTCTGGTGGATCGTACAATAGAAGTGAAATGTGCCTGCTGTATTAAACGGGCCAATAGGCGCGCTGTCCGATCCCTGGAAGGTGATGTTCACGGTTGGCGCTCCTGATTCCGTTTTGGGTTTGGCTACACCATTGACCCAACTGCCATTCTGGATAATATGCTCAACGGCCACATCATCGACGAGAGTGACAGAATCCCCCTTATGAATGGTAATAGAGTGCTGCAAGAAGTCGGTTGAACCCATATGCACAGTCGGGCCTGTGGGCAGCTTGCTTGTATCCACGATGGCGCAGGCGGCAAGCAGCACGGTGACTAGAGCAGCAAGCACGATACCGATGAAAATCTTTTTATACATTCCTTCTAACCTGACTAACCTTTCCAGTATGTTAATTGTGATGGTTCTGCTGATTATTGCATGTCCCTCCCTGGCTATGTAATTGGAAGGGGCTACTTGTAATTATAGCAAAGAATGCAGGCGATAGGTAGGGGCACGAGGGCAAGCGCAAGGGTGTCTCAACTTACACCGGTTGCTTTGAACGCTGCGCCTCTCTCACTTCATGGATAAATCTGCGGCGGGCCGTACTAACGGCATGTACTTTCGGCCAGCAGGCTAGCGCCATGACCACAATCAACCTTGTGGAATGCTTCTTCCCCTATGAGAATCAATCCCGATTCGTTGCAGTAGGGAAATAGGGTGATCTCCTGATTGGCATGATTGCGAGAAAGCGCCTATATTTATTACAGTACAGAAAGCGGCTTAATTGTGGCGGAAAAATCATCCTGAGAATAACCATGAGCACATACGCTCCTGTGGGGTTAAATTTCTGGCTCACTCAGTGGGACTGGCAGCCCTCTATCATTGGAGGAACATTCCTGATCATTGCCCTGTATGTGTACGCGGTCGGGCCATTGCGCGAGAAGTACCATCTCGCCGGTGAGATTCCCATGCGCCAGGCCGTCGCGTTTATGCTCGGCGTCAACCTGATGTTTCTCTCGCTGTTCTCGCCGCTGGATGCGTTAGGGGATCGCTACCTCTTCAGCGCACACATGCTACAACACCTCATCCTCACGATGGTAGGGCCGCCACTCATGCTCATAGGCACTCCTGCCTGGCTTATAGAGCCGCTCCTGCGCAAGCGTATCATCCTTCGCCTCGGCAAGGTGCTTACCAATCCGTTCGTCGCTTTTACCCTCTTCAATGTCGATTTATGGCTCTGGCATGCTCCGCCGCTCTATGACGCGACCTTGTTCAACCAGAACCTGCACATCCTGGAACATCTCACCTTTATCATCTTTGGTCTCATCTACTGGTGGCCGATCCTCAGCCCGGTCAAGGAGGGGCTGCCGCGCCTTCCTATCGGAGGCCAGGTGCTCTACCTGTTCTTTGGCTCAATGCCTATGGTCTTGTTAGGAGCCGGGCTGACGTTTGCGCCACCGCTCTATACCCCATACATCTATGCACCGCGTGTCTGGGGCATTTCGCCGGCGACCGACCAGCAATTGGGAGGCCTGCTGATGTGGGTGCCCATGAGCTTACTGATGATCGTGGTCATGAGCATCCTCTTTATTCGCTGGATGCAGCAAGCAGAGCAGAGGCAGCGAGAATACGAAGCGCTGCTCGATCAGCAACAACAAGAAGAGGCCGCGGAGAAAAGCTGATTACATATCATAGGAGAGGTAGGCAATGGGTGGGGAGGTGATTACAGCCTGAGAAGCCGGACGAAGCCGAAGCCAGTTTGGTCGAAGTGGTGATCACCAGTAAGAGCACGAGTCATACCAAAACGCCTCATGACCAATCAATGGTTGTTGGCATGGTTGTCTCTATAAGTATCCGCTAGATATTCGTCATGTTTAGCAGCCAAATCAGGATCACCGATAGCAAACATGCCTGCTATCTGGAAAAGTGGGTCATTGAGTAGTTCTTCATCTACATTGCGTGTTACCTTATCCACCCACTCCTGGAATAGTTTTTCTGGTGTCTGTTCGTGTTGTGCTGCGTAAGCTGCTAGCTTGGCATATTGCTCGTCAGAGAGTTGGAATACGTGGCTCATTCAGTGTTATTTCCTCGTAGGGTTTACAAGATTGTTTTGTTTGGTAGCGCATACGGGATTCGAACCCGTGATCTCCGCCTTGAGAGGGCGATGTCCTAGGCCGCTAGACGAATGCGCCTTGTCTTCCAGGGCTATATCATACCCTCTTTCCCTGCCATTTGTCAATAGCTGCTGGCTCCTTCCTATTCTCAGCCGCTTGCTACCTGCCCTAACTTCCTGTATAATCCAGTATACGTAAATATTTCACTTCATCTATGCTGGCCGGGCAAGGCTTCACCGGTTCAAAACCCACACGGCTTGCAAAAGGAAAAATGGATGTCTCGTAGTGCTACTGAATTAATGGGTATACCGGAAGAATCATTTTATTGGATACCCGGGGAAATGGTCGTCGTCATTCGTCTCCCCCATCGTCTCACCGAAAATGACCTGGATACACTAGTTGAACAGGTACGCAGCCAGCTCAACGCGCTCCTCACGTCTCACCAGCTCCGACTTGAACCCTATGGCACCTATGGCCGCTGGCATGTTGAGCCTACCAGGCCCCCTGTGCGCCGGCGGGCCTTTCTCTTTGGCCTGCGCCGCCGCCAGCCTTTTGCTGCCATCTTCTTTCATGTGCGCCACGCCGATCCTGCCGTCGAAGACCCTATGCCTATGGCTCTGTCTTATCTACAAGGGCAGCTTGAACGACTGGCGCAGGCAGGATTGCATCTTGTCTCCGCCATGCCCAACTGGCTTGTTATCGCTGCCCCGGCCTCTACACTGTACTCGACCGGCGGCCCGGCTTTCCCTCCTAAACCTGCCCCCCCGCTCGACCTGCCGGCAACCACGAGCGCCACTCCTCTCGGCTGGCGCTACTCGCTTATCGATCGCGTCATACCACTTGATCCTGGCGGGGCCGCAGATGCAGTTGTGGCAGTACTGGATACGGCCCTTCACCCAGACCGGCTGCGCAGCGCGGCAGCCCTTCCAGAGCGGCGCCGTAACTGGCTATTGCAGCGCCTGGCCTCCAATGTCAGGGGCGAAGGCAGCCCGTTCGAGATTGAGTATGACCGGCGCTACTACGTGACCGGCGATACCCGCACCGGGCGTGATGCCGCTAACAATCCCCGCTATTATCCCATGCCCGATCATGGCATCTTTGTCGCCGGCATCATTCGTGACCTTGCCCCACGTGCCAGCATCCGCCTGATCCGTATCCTCAATGACTTCGGC
>CADDZH010000051.1 GCA_902812455.1 Chloroflexota bacterium
CAAGGCCAGTATACGCCAATTATGAAATTTACAAGCAAGATCGGTAAGGGGATGCTGTAGGGTCAAGGGGCGGCTGAGAGGCTGGGAGGGAGCCTGGTGCTTGTCCCCCACGGCAGCCGCGCACCTACAGCAGCGGGGACAGGCACAAGGCCCCAGCATCCACTCCACCGCACCCCCTGTCCCTACAGCAAGGACGCTAGGGCCTCGATGACCGACCTTGAATGGTAAATTTCATTGTTGGCTCCCTTGTGGGGGCCAGAGCCTCGATCGGGCATCCATCCGGGCACACAAAGGAGTAAGAAAACATGGTAAATGCATTGAACAGAAGCCAGGCGGCTGCGCCTTCTCAAGGCACAAAGAAGCAGCAGAAAAAGCAGGCCAAACGAGAAGCTAAAATGATGCTCAGGCTGGAGAAAGCCAGGCAAGACGTGCAGAAGACTGAGCAGAAGATTGCTAAGGCTCAGTCACGGCTTGAAGCTCGCAGAAAGCGCGTCCATGAACTCGAAGCCGCATTGCAAGACCTACGTGCTTCTCAACAGCAGCAGGAACCCGCTTACGATGTGAGCGAGAGGTATGAGTACACTTCCCAGTACCAGCATTCCCATGATGGTTCCAGCAGCCAGGATCAGAGCGCTGTTTCTAGCCCGGCGGACGAGGTACGCGCACGACCACCTGCCGAAGGGCGGACTGATACCGCAGCGGATCGCAAGCAAGAGGAGGAGCACGCAATATCGCCTGAGGCAAGGAACGATGTATCAGAAGAATCTGCTACTCCGGACAATGAAGCTGCCAGCTCACATGAGGAAGCGGTAGAGCATCACATTGAGCCAGCAAGCCAGGAGCAATCGACTGAAGGCTCAGGCGATAATACAACCGATTGGTCTACTCAATAGGTCTTTTTTCTTCGCCATTTCTTGCTTGCCAGGACGCCCTTCTCTTTGAGCTTGAGATAGATCCAGAGGGATATTCCAAGCAGGACGCCACTAATCAGGTAGCCTCCTAGAACATCGCTGGCCCAATGGTCGCCTAAATAGATACGGGATGGCCCAACCAGGATCACGAGCAGGGCCGGGATAATAAGGAGCGCATAGTGCCACCAGCGATCCCTCTTCAGGAGAATAACTCCCAGGGAGAAGATCAATCCCCAGAAGGCAACGTATGACATGACATGCCCACTGGGGAAACTTTGCCCTCCCACTTTATAAAGGACTTCAATCAGTCTCGCGCTTGGACGGGGGCGCGCTACAATCAACTTGATGCCAGTTTCGAGCGCATAGCTCACGGCGCTGAGCGCGAGCACCAGGATAGCTTCCAGGCGCAAGCGCACCAACCAGAAGATAAGGCCTGCCAGGATCACGAGACCAGGCATCAAGCCCGGAATGAAGCCCAGATAACTGACGGCCAGCATTGAATAGCGCAGCCAGGGTGCCTGGTCCTGTTGAAAGTTACGGGTGATGGCAACATCAATGGCATCGACGGGATGAACGTGCACGAACCAGGCCAGCAGGCCAAAAAGAATGAGCAGGACTGCATAGACTCCTATGAGCACGTGAGCGCGTTTGATGGCACGATACCAGGGTACTTTGCTGTGGTTAACCTCCCGCTTTACCTGCTGAACGTCGTGCTGTATACCTTCTTCGATGTGTTCTCCAGCTTTTTGTAGTGCGCTATCTTCTTTGTGTTTTTGGTGTTCTTGAGGATACCTGCGCATTACCTTCCTCTGGGCGCTTGCCTGCCCTTTGAATATATTGAGCGAATATGCCTATTTCTTGGGATATTACTAGCACGTTTCTCTCAGCAGATGTGTTTCGCCTACCATTGTGCCCGCAAGGGATACATGAACCTTGAGGAAGCCCGGAAAACATGCTACATTCAATGTAATAGTGATCTTAGCAAAGGAGCAACACATGCCGCGCGTAGAAATTCGCCCTGCACGACCAGAAGACCGCGATGCGGTGCTGGCTTTTTGCGCCCATACCTGGGATTGGGGTGATTATATCGAATATGTCTGGGATGAGTGGCTACACGATCCGAATGGCGTCCTGCTGGTAGCCACTGTTGACGGAAAGCCTGTGGGCATCGACCATCTGCGTATGCTCACTGCCACAGACGCATGGCTGGAGGGTCTGCGCGTGGATCCGGCCTATCGTCACCAGGGCCTGGCTAAAGCCCTCAACCAGGCATTGCTGGCGGAAGCAATGAAGCGCGGGGCAACGGTTGCCCGCCTCCTCACCGAATCTACCAACACCGCCTCGATCCATATGACTGAACAGAACTTCTGGCGGCGGGTCGGCACGTTTGCCCCGTTCAGAGCAGCGCCTGTTACAACATTGCCTCGCCGCTACCAAGAACTCGAGATGCCGCAGCCGGCAACTGCTGCTGACACTGATGATATTATCAATTACCTCAACAACTCAAATGTTTTTCCGGTGACCGGGGGCTTATACTACGAGGGTTTCACGGCTTACGCTATCACTGCCGATCTCATTGCTCAAAAAATTTCTGCAGGGCAGGTCTACCTGCTGCGCCGCTGGGATCGTCTTGATGGCCTGGCATTTGTGGAACAGCACCAGGGCCGCCAGGAGGCATACCTCTTCATAGGCTATATTGATGGGACGACCGATTCGATCAGCCTGATAGCCTATGCCTTGCGTAGAAAAGCCTCGGAAATGAGTGTAGACAGCGTGAGGGCAAACGTGCCGGATATGATGATGGTACGCGATGCCTTTGTGGGCGCCGAGTACGAATGGGACGGCCATCTCTTCTATACCTACGAACGAAGCCTCGTGTAAGGGAATCGCTTGTATCGCCTTTCTCGTGTCGCCTTTCTAAAGAAGACCCCCGGCAAATGAATACCGGAGGTCTCTGTCTACTTAGGCTGTATAGACGATCTGCTGATCAGCCCTATGTTGTAGGTGGCTGGTTATAAGGCGGCTGCTGCGGATTCTCCTGGTAGGGCTGGGTGTATCTAGCGCTCATCTCCTGCGGCTGCCCGGTCATGGTAGGATTATACGTTGGCTGCTGCATCTGCGGATTATATGTTGGCTGTTGCATTTGTTGGGTCGGCTGTTGCGATTGCAACTGTGAGGCAGCAGTGGTCATCGTGCTCTCACCGCGAGCCAGCCAGCGGCGGGCAGCATCCTGACCTCCCAACCCGAATGCCAGGCCAAATGCAATGGCAGCGCCACCAACGATAGCCGCAAACAGCTCATCAAGGAGTGCGGGAGCAATTCGCAACTGCTCAAGGGCAATCAGAGCTGCAAACCCGATGATGGCCCAGCGAGCAATGCCCGCAAAAATGTTCGGGTTGCCAATTCTTGCGCTGCTGACAGCCCCACGCACAATGTCAGCCACAAAGGTGGCGGCCAGGGTACCCAGGAAGAGTACCAGAATGGCCACGAACACGTTTGGGATGAAGGCAACGATCTGATTCAAGATGTTGCTAACGGTTGTCAGGCCAAGCGCATCAACAGCCGGAATCAAGAAGATCAGCAGGATGAACCAGTAGACAACCTTCCCCAGCACTCCTGCCGGATCGAGGCGAACCCCCATGCTTTGCTCAAACCGCGTCAGGCCAACGCGATTGGCCATGCGATCGAAGCCGATTTTGCGCAGGAGGGTTGTCAATAATTTGCTGACTAACCAGGCAACGATCAACCCTATAATCAGGATAACAAGGAAGCCGATCAGCTTCGGGATGAAGGTCAGGACCAAATTCAGCGCATTGGCCAAAGATGTCAATATTGCCTGACCCCAATTACTAACAGTAGCAGGCATGGATTACTCCTTTCATGTACTGCAAAACTGTACTGCTATAGCTTAACTGTACCATTTGGTTATAGTACAGCATCAATTATTATCACGTTTAAGGTAATTCAATGGAAAACGATAAGCAAGTGAACAATAAAAGTACTAAGTATCCTTTAATTTAATAGGTTACGTTACTTATTTAATTTAAATATAGACGGCGAGGTTAAATTAGAATTATAGGGGGATGCCAGCTTTTTGGGCTATTGTAGCCCATGCATATTGATTTCGGTCGATTGCTCTTGTACAGTAGGCTCAGCAGTAAGTCTCAAAAGCTTGAATGCCTGTAATATATATGTTACAATCTTTGTAGGAAAAAGGAAACCTTATGACATGGGCATCTGAGTACTTTGAACAAGAAAATGGCATACAGCCTGCTGAAGTCTTTGAGGATATGCTGAAAGCCTTGAATCCGAGACTTAGGGGAAAGCTGCTACATATCATGCTTGGATTGCAGTCCCAGGGTTATCAATTAGGTGGTGGCTACCTTGAAAAATGCCACGATTATCAAGGCTTGTGGGAGCTGCGAGCTATATTTAGTGGCATGCTTGCCCGCGAATTCTTAGGCTTTGATGGGAATCGGATAGTGCTATTGCACGGCTATGTTAAACGTGTAGGGCAACAGCGTCGGAGTATGACTTGAAAAAGGCCTCCGCGTACTGGCAAGAATATGGCCGTACCCGTCGTATCAGTCCTAGAAAGGAGAAAGGCAATGAATAGGTTTGAGCAACGCCTGAGGGAACACTTAAAAGACGAGGAGGTTGCCAGGGGCTTCTGGGAAATGGATGCTCAAATGCAGCTTATGAATGCGTTTGATTCGATACGAAGGCAGCAACATATTACCCAGGAGGAACTGGCAGCGCGCATGGGAAAGAGGCGGGAGGTAGTAGCTCGCTTGCTTACCGTGGATGATCCCAATCCCACGCTGGAAACGATCGTTGACCTTTTATATGCATTGCATGTGACTGCTGATATCACCCTCCGCCCCTCAGGGGAAGGCGAAGGGCCTGTCAAGGTTGTTATCGATCCCGCGCTGCAAGGGGAAGAAAGTCTTTCGTACAATGCCGACACTCACTGATGAAGAGCTGGTTGCACGTTGCAAAGCTGAGTTACCCGGCAATACACGCAGTTATGAGGAGCTGGTGAAGCGCCACATGAACCGCGTGTATAGCCTGGTTTATGAGGTTGTTGCCGATAAAGAAGAGGCTGAGGATATCGCGCAAGATGTATTTATCAAGGTATACCACAACCTCAACAGATTCGAGCAGCAGGCATCCTTTTCGACCTGGCTCTATCGCATAGCCACAAACAGCGCGTTAGATACCCTTGATAAAATCAAACGTCGCCCGCAGGTTGCCAGGTCTCATAATGGTTCCCAGGCCTCTGGAACTGAAGAGGAAACGAACCCGATCCATCAACAGCCCTCAGCGGATCCAGGGCCAGAGGAAAGCATTCTTCAGGCAGAACTGAGAGAGTGCATCAAATGCGTGCTCAAAAGGTTAGATCGCGAGCAAGCCCAGGTCCTTATAATGCGCGATTTCGACGATTTGAGCTACGATGAAATCTCCAATATACTTGCGCTGGGCCTGAGCACAGTCAAGATGCGAATTCACCGTGCGCGCCTGGCTTTCCAGGAAACTTTTAGGCAAATATGCAATGTCTACCTTGATTATTTCAGTTCAAAGGCGAAGGCCAGGCTCAAAAAGGGGTAAGTTATGAACTGCGACGAATTATCCCAACTTCTACCAGATTTAGTAGACGGCACACTTCCTGCCGATCTGTTAGCTGAGGCTGAAGCAGCCCTGGCTCAATGCCCGGATTGCCGGCGCGAGCTAGAAGTAGCCCGCCAGATTCGCACCTTTCTGGTAGCGCTTCAGGCTGAAAATGCCCAGTTCCGTGTTCCTGTCCCTGCAGGCTTCGAGGCGAGATTGCTTTCACGTATCCACAGGCACCACGGTGCATTGGAGTTACTCGATCTCTCATCGCAGGCTTTCTTCATGTGGCTATTAGAACTGCTTAATCTCATAGGCGGTCTTCTTGACCCCAATTACGAGTCGAGATTGAGCCAGGCATAGATCGCAGGTGCCTGATAGTTTAAATAAGTCCTTAGAGAGAAAGGGGGAAGAGCTTAGATGAGCTTTCAGCCTGTTATTGATAACCTCACCAAAACTGTTCTGACCCTGATTGGTTTCATTCCGCGGTTGATCAATGGCCTGATCATTCTGATCATTGGCTATATCATAAGCTGGATAGTACGCTGGCTTGTACGCTTTGTGCTCCGGCACGTTGGCCTCCAGCAGTTGGCCGATCGCACCGGATTTAGCCATAGCATGAATCGCCTGGGAGTAAGAGTGCCGCTGCCTGACATCATTGCCGAAATTGTTTTCTTCTTCCTGTTTCTCAGTTTTGCTTCGTCAGCGTTCCGCTTAATGGAATTTACCGCGGTGGCGAACCTCCTCGATAATGTGCTGAGTTTTGTACCGAGGGCGGTTAGCGCTGCTTTGCTGATCATATTTGGCTCAATGCTGGCACGTTTCCTGGGGGATACCATTATAGCGGTAGCGGAGAGCGTGAATATTACGTATGGCAGAGCGTTAGGCCGCATCATAGAATATGCGATTATAGCCTTTGTGGTTGTGCTGGCGATATCAACATTGGGTGTGGATACGAGCATCCTCACGTCGAGTCTGACTCTCATTGTTGGTGCTGCGGGATTAGCTATTGCGCTGACCTTTGCGTGGGGTGCGCACGAATCGGCCAGAAACGTGATTGCGGGCTTTTACGTGAGGCAGAATTTTCGGCCTGGGCAACAGCTTACCTTCAGGGAATATAGCGGTACGGTGCGATCTACTTCGGGAGCATACACCATTCTCGATGTGCCAGGTGAGGGAGGGCAGGTGCGCACGATCGCGTTACCAAACTCTTTATTGCTGCAAGGCGCGGTTGGAGGAGGGCAGGAGACTGGTCCAGAGACTGGCACAAGTAGCGAGCAAGGGCCTGGCGAACAGGGAGGAAGTTAAGAAAAACATCTTGAGGATGAGAAACAGAGCTTCGCCCAGGCGAGCGAAGGCAAAAAAAGATTGCTCCTCACTCGCTCTGGCGCGAGAGCCACTCCTCATACGGTACAAAAACGCCATTCTCTATGACGAAGAAGCCTGGAAGGGTTGCCGTCTTGAAGCTGGCAAAGTCTACCTTCAGCTTCAGCCTGTAGATTGCCAGATCATGCTCGCCCCTTCCTGTATGTCCTACCCGGCGAGCAACCCCGCATATGCGATCAGGATTGTCCCTGGCAACAATAGGAAAACTCCTCAGTGATTGCTCATAGATCGGTGATATATCAGATGTAGCAGGCATATAGATTTGTTGAGGCGCTTGTGGCAAGTCCTGTTTGTGTTTCATAAGACTATTTTTTCCATCCTTATCTGCAAGAGAATCTAAAAGACGTGCGGCCTCGGTACCCGCAGGCGTGAGGCTGACATCGGTGAAGCGCATGTCCATTTTATTGGGGGAGCGTTGCACTAACCCTTTGCCTGCAAGGCGATTGATCATTTTTGTGGCAGCGGCATAACTGATGCCAAAATTTGAAGCGATCTCTCCTATCGAACAAGATGTAGAACGTGACAACAACCATAAAAGAACCTCGCGTTGCCTTGAGGTCACCTGGGGGGACTTCTTACGAACCATAACCCTCCATTTCGTCTCCCGCAATTGTTCCGTGATAGCAATATCATTCATAACAAGTATTACCTTTCCGTAAGGAGCACCCTGTGCCCCTTACTTTGCATACATGGGGGAAAGATACCGAGGTCTTAGACGGCAATTTTTCCAAAAAGTCACAGAACTTATGTGAGTCTCTTCCCCCGCAACTTGAGGTACAGTTCAAGTGAAAGACTCAGCCAGCCACCGCCGAGCAGGTAACCACCCAGGACATCGGTGGCCCAATGCTCACCCAGGTAAACGCGTGTTGGCCCGACGAGCAGCATACACAGCAGAGGAATGGCTAACAGCAACTTTTGCCAGGGCTGGCTTTTTCGCCACTGCATGATGCCTACTGCAAGCAGCCAGCCCCAGAACGTGAGAGAGGAGGTGACATGCCCGCTGGGAAAGCTCGTTGTCTGCTTGCGTTGACTGAAATGTACAAGCCAGGGATTGGGACGGGGACGACGAACGACCAGTTTTATCACCGCTCTCGCCAGCGCGCTCGTCCAGCAAGTCCCTGCAGCCATGATCGCTTCTAAACGCAATCCCTTCTTCCACAAGAAGAAAGCAGTTGGCGCTACCACAATATTCAAGAGGGCAGCAGAGCCGGCAATCGTGCTCAGCACGCGGATGGCAGATCGCGAGGAGCGGGAGCGCTTCGACTGCAAGATATTTGTCATTAGTAGTTCGCTGGGAGGCTGGGGATGTTTATGCGCCCAGCGGGCGATGGGAATAAAGAGTGCAAATTGGGTAATGGAAAGCGCCAGCAGGAAGTAATCTCGCTTCCCCTGGTCGCGCCAGTTGAAGCGAGGCGTAGAAAGCTTTTTCAGATTTTCAATTGTTGCCACAGCTTTCTCCTACGAAAAAAAGGCTAGCAAGAAATAATAAGCGCCATGAAGGGCACAAAGTGCCCTTCATGGCGCTCGTTACTCTATGATTTGATTCAGCATCTTGCAAGAGCTATTGCCCCTGCTTCCCGGTATCCTGTACATCGCTACCTTCAACATTGACATCGCCCTCGCGCTCAATGTGAGCCTCTTCGCGCCGCACGGTATCCGAGACCGGCTGGGTTTCCTGCACCTGCCGCTTGCCAATGGCTACCTCTCCGCGCTCGACCGGCTGCTTTTCCACATTGACCTGCTCTTCACGCACCGGCACACGGTAGGTCTCTTCCTCGCCAACCGGCTTGTCGGACGGTTGACCAGTCCCAGGCCGGCGCTCGACGTAGACTTCCTCATGACTGACGGGAACATCAACGTTTTGCTGCTCGGCAACTACATCTTTACGCAGGCGAACTTCACCGGCCTCCACCGGCTGCTTCTGCACGCGCAACTGCTCTTCGCGCAGCTTGAGCCGCTGCTCTTCCTCCGTGCCGGTCGCTGGCTGCTCTGTGGCAGTTGCACCGGTGGTTCCGCGTTGAGAAGCGCCATAGCCACCATAGCTACTCAAGATGCTGGAAGCCTCTTGCAGGCGGTCGCTCCCGGACACCGCAACGATGCTGCGTCCAGCATCGTATTCCTGCTGGTAGTAGCGGGCATCCTGCTCCGGCAATCCCCTATTCACGAGGTCGTTATAGGCTCCCCCTGTAGACATCGCTTCTCCGGTAAAGAAGCTCTTGAGACCTGCGAGCAGGCCACGAGGCGTTCCATGCCCCGCAAAGCTGATCTGATCGTTGCTAAATCCGGCGTTCAGCAAAGCATCCACTGCCTTTTGAGCCTGATTTTCATCGTTGAAAAGGGCAACGACCATCATTGAGCGATCTGTTGTCGCCATATGTATTCTCCTTTCTTGCTAAAGTTCTTGTGCTGAGTAAAGCCCTCAGAATCAAGTTTAGCCTTGTGGGTTTTGTTATGCTTGACTGGTAGGCAGTCGAAGCTAGAGAGAACACGTGAATTTATATAGAAAGGAGACAGTATTTAGCTTTTTTTAGATTAAAATTGCTTCTTCCTCCGCACTACTCCTCGACGTTTTCTCTATGACAAACGTGTTACCTGGGTAGATCGTGATGTGCGTTTGAAGCAGTTCTAGATAAGGAGCAGACTTATGTGGCCTTTTGATCCAAACAAGCTAGAGATGTACCAGAGGTACGCACAGGCATATAACACGGGGAACTATAGCAACCTTGATCCAAACGAGGCCCAGACTCAGTTACAGCAATTTGTCCGCAATGCGCCCCCCAATGAGCAACAGCAGGTCTTTCAACAGCACTTTGCCCAACTATCTCCCCAGCAACGGGCACAGCTCGCTCAGCAGTTCCCGCCTGAATATGGTGCGAACCCCAATGACCCTGCATCTATGGCTCAGGCGATGGCACGGGCAAGCCGGGAGCGGCCTGATCTGGCACAACGCATTGTGGCCCATCCCGTGCTGTTGGCAACCTCCGTTGGCCTGGCCGCGCTCGTCGCCAAGCACATGCTTGACAAACAACAACGATAAAGCAACGCATCAAACGTTGCCAGCAGCCCTGACGAAGAGAGCGAGTCTTCATAGCAAGGGCATCAGGTTCGTGTTGAACGACAATAGAAAGTGAGATTGGTAGATACGATGCTCGTGCCGGATAAGTTTGTCTCTTTAGAAGGGGCCATTTGAACCTTGCGTAGAGAGTTAGAATACGGGGCGTGTAAATCGCCAGGGGCTGGGCGGCTTCTCGAGTACCGCAGGCTCCCAGCCCGGCTCACCGTAGAGAACAGAGGCGTTCCACTTCGTATTCTTGCTATAGAAACGATAGCGAATCTGCCATTTCTGACCTACTTTCTGCTTCTCATGATGGGCAGTATCTATCCCCAGGTGAAAGCAGAGCAGGTGGGCGTAATAAGGCTGCAGGCGGTACTCCAGGTCATCGGTATTCAGTTCATGCTCAAGAAATGACAGTTGCAAATCGAAGCAATACGGATACTGCATTACTTCCGGGTCGCGGTCTTCCTCCTCTGCCGGATGGATGAGAATAAGCATTCCTAACATCTCAAACTGGCAATACGATTCTCCCCCTATGGCGTCCTGCCTGAATGGAGGCAGTGAGAGAAGATCGCGTACCTCTGTAGCGAGTTGCTGCAAAGATTTGTCTGTTTTGAGATAAATTTGAAATGACATAGAAATAACTCCTTCGATGGGAGGTGGAAGACTTCCTGACCGAATGCCAGTTGCTATCCTTTCTCAATCCATCTTACGCCTGTCAAAAAGAGGTGTCAAGCAAGTGATGACATGCGCTTGCCATGCCTGATATACTGGTAGCAGAGCTATTAGCTTGTGAGTATCCCATGACTTGTTACAGGAGTATTTTCCTGGTGATTTTCAGCCTAGCCAGTCAGGAGAAGAAAAGCGCCCATGCTCGCCGCACGTACATCTACCATGCCAGGCCCGCCACCCAGGCAGGTAGACCCCATAGTCCATGGCAGTGAAACCGTTCGCCACTGGTTCATGTATTACTGGCAAAAACTGGAGCTTCCGGCACATGAACTGAGCCGGGTAGCCCTCACTCAAGATCGACAGGAGTTCATGCGCTGGACGGGCAAACGGCTGAACAACATGGCGCTCGGCTGCTATTGCTATTTGCCCGTACCCTCCTCAAAGACTCGTATACTACGCCGCAAGAGAGTGCGCCAATTGCCGGCATCAGAGGTACTGCCAGGCTTCGAGGATGCGCTGCAGCTCTCCCTGCCCAGTCATCGCCATCTCATTTTTATTGAGCCGGATATGCAGCCGCGCTCGATCGAAGTC
The DNA here is from genome assembly GCA_902812455.1 of Chloroflexota bacterium. The sequence continues at coordinate 11,224 of CADDZH010000051.1, forward strand.
ACGGTTGCCCACGAGCTTATCCACCTGGCCGATCGAGTGAAGGGGACGCCTCGTCGCCATCGCCACCACGGGTACGATACTATTGCTGCCGACGAGGCGGCCATTACCGGATACGATCTCGAGGAGCTGCGCCACTTACTGCATGAGGAGAGCACGAGACGTGAAAGGATGCGCCGGGCTCGCCGCCCTCTTCGTTACCTGTATGAGTGCCCACATTGCGGCAGACAGTACCCGCGTGCGCGCCGTTACTCGCAGCCGGTGTCATGTAGCCATTGCGACAAGGCCTATAACCCACGCTACAGGCTTTTGCTTCGCGCCTGATCTCGCTGCAGTTCCTGCAACCAGTCAATCAGGGAACGTGTCTGGTAAATGCGGCCACGCAAGACCACGTGGTCGAAGAAGGCTGCATCTTCTGTTTCCCCTGCCTGCGGGGCCTGCTTTGTTTCGAGCTGGGCGAGGAAATGGTGGCAGGCAGCAATTTGCTTGTCGATCAGCCGTGCTGTTTCCTGGGGTAGGAAACGCTGTATGAAGTAGAGCTTGATGAGGAAGAGGATGCGAACCTCGCGAGGACGGACAACAGGCTCAGTAAGCCAGTTGAGAAAGACAGACTGGCCGCGGGCGGTAATATGATAGACTTTGCGTGGTGGGCGAGCGCCCTGCGACTCCAACTCCGCCTCAATATATTGGAGACGTTCCAGCTTCTTCAGGAAGGCGTACATCTGGCTCATTTCCAGGTGAATAATCTGCCCTAATGTACCGTTTTGGAACTGCTGGAACATCTCATAGCCATGCATTGGCTGGCTTTGCAGCAGCCCGAGAATGGCATATTCGGCCGGTTCGCTGATTTGCATGGTTTCTCCTCACGCATTCCTCACATGTTTCTCCCTGCATATGAAGAATATAGCCATTATAGTGTACTCATGAGTGCAAGGCAATATGATACCGCACCATTAATGGACTTCTTTTCAGAAGCCGTAGGGGCGGGAGCGGGGATGAGGTCTGGCGGGGGCGCTTGCGCCGCCCATGTGAACGTTAAGCCAGTGCTGGCGTACAATAATTGATACATCGTTTAACCTTTTCCACAACAATCAGCATACACACAAAAGCAGACAAGGATAGTGTCACTCATGCAGGAGCAAGAGAAAAAACGGCGGCGCCTCTTACGCCGCCCGTCGCCGGGCGTGATACTGGCCGCTATCGTCATCCTTATAGTTGCCGGTGTAGCCTGCTCTTATGTCAATATCCCTGGTACTGTGGCCAATGTGCAGCATTTTTTCAGCGCTCCCGCTCACTTCACCTATACCGGTCACTCACAGTATGTATCTTCTGTCGCCTGGTCACCTGATGGGAAACGTATAGCATCTGCCAGTGGCGATGGCACTGTGCAGGTCTGGGATGCCCATACGGGAGGGCATGTTCTGACCTATCACGGGCATAACGGGGATGTGCTGGCTGTGGCGTGGTCGCCCAATGGACAATATATCGCTTCTGGCGGCCTGGATACGACTGTGCAGGTCTGGAATGCCGCGACCGGCGAACATATTCTGACGTACCGGGGCCATAGCGATGCTGTCTTCGCAGTAGCCTGGTCGCCTGATGGCAGGCGCATAGCTTCTGCCAGCAATGATGGAACTGTGCAGGTCTGGGATGCCATGACAGGAAAGCGCCTCGTCTTATATGGTTTGCAATCCGCTAATGGGAGAGGCTCGCCAGCGCCCTGGAATACAGTGGCGTGGTCACCGGACGGCAAGCGTATCGCCAGCGGGGGAAGCGGGCAAGTTCAGATCTGGGATGCCGCTAGCGGGAAAAACGTTTCCTACTATGGCTACCACGGCGGCACCATACATGATGTGAGCTGGTCACCAGATGGAAAGTATATTGTTGCCAGCTTTGATAACGAAGTGCAGGTCTGGGATGTGGCCGCAGTCAAAAACGTATACATCTACATGGGCCAGACAACGGATGTGTTCGCGGTAGCTTGGTCGCCAGATGGGAAACGTATCGCTTCAGGGAGCAGCGATGGTCTCGTAGAGGTGTGGGATGCCTTCACGGGCAACCATGTGTATATCTACCGGGGTCATGCCGATTTCTACCCGGGCCATTACACCTCAGGTGCTTCTGTCAATTCCCTGGCATGGTCACCGGATGGAAAGTACATCGCCTCAGGCAGCAGCGATACTACAGTGCAGGTATGGCCGGCAAAGTAGAACGAAATTTTCTTTTACCGGCTGCACTCGATTGGCTTCACAGGCCGATCCAAGATATGGATCAAGTCTAGAGGCCGTGCGAGGCCTTGTATTTTTTACAATCGCATGTTATACTCCTAAACGGCAGTGAGGTTGTGATGCCGCTTCACAGGCCAACATTACCGGTGTGGGAATGGGGAGCGACGTATATTCATTGTTGTAAGGAGGTCATGAACGCATGGCAACACAAGGTCAATCGGCCACGGTAGGCCGGCAAGATCTGGTCAAACGCATAGCCTCGGATGCAGGTATTTCCCAAAAGCAGGCGGCGAGTGCGCTAGAAGCTACCCTGAAGTCTATTCGCGAAGCGCTTCAGCAAGGGAACGAAGTGCGCCTGGTTGGCTTCGGTTCCTTCAAAGTACGCACGAGCGCTGCACGCAAGGGGGTGAACCCCCGTAACCGCCAGCAATCCATTCAAATACCGGCAAAAGAGCGCGTGCGGTTCTCCCCAGGCAAAGAACTCTCGGAAGCCGTTCTCAAGAAGAAGTGATTTAGGGGCAACTACGGGGCCAATTCCCTGTAATTGCTCACGCTGTTGTTCCTCGCTGCCATTACAAGTGATGTCGTTTCTCGTAGGTATGAGTTGAAGATGCGCTGGTGAGCAAGCCAATGCAGATCTCGTCAAGCTTCAGCCAATGCCTGCGAGGAACGATACCACCCCAATAGCATCTTTTCTCCTCATGGCCATCCTCGAAAGTCTGGGTCTCTATCCATTGGTGTGATTGTCGAGGAAGGGCCGATCAATCGGCGCTGGGCACGATAAATCGGCCCCTACACTTCGCCCGGAGGGATAGAGAGCGAGAGTCCCCCTATCTATGCATCTCAGGCTTCATGCTGTACAATAGGAAACGAAGCAATCACAATGTGGTGAGATCAGGGAACATCGCTTTTCATACAATGGGGTATGGCGGATCGGGCTGTGATAACTGTAACTCATCAATCTATGAACTTATCAATCAGGAAAACGGAGAGGGAACGAAGCTATGGCGATTAGCAATGCCATGCTGGCAGGGTTGACCCGGACACAATTACTGGAAATGCATTACAAAATGGCCCTCATTCGCCGCTTTGAAGAGAAGAGCGCCGAGGAGTACACGCGGGGGAAGATTGGCGGTTTCATGCATCTCTATATCGGCCAGGAGGCTGTGGGAGCAGGCTGCATTGCTGCGCTGCGCCCGGATGACAAGATTCTCTCCAGTTATAGAGAGCATGGTCACGCGCTGGCCAGAGGAATGGACCCGCGAGCTGTGATGGCCGAGCTTTTCGGGAAGGTCAGCGGGTGTAGCAAGGGCAAAGGGGGCTCCATGCACATGTGGAGCAATGAGCTGGGCGTTTTGGGGGGCAATGCCATTGTTGCGGCGCAGATGCCGATTGCTGCAGGAGTAGCCCTGGCTGAGCAATATCTGGGGCGCGATACAGTGGTGGTCTGCTTCTTTGGGGATGGAGCCGTTGACGAAGGAGCCTTCCACGAATCGCTCAACCTGGCATCCATCTGGAAATTGCCGGTGGTCTACGTTTGTGAAAATAACCAGTACTCAATGGGTATGGCAGTGGGAAAAGCCTGGGCGGTCGAGAATTTGCTGCCGCGTGCAGCGGCGTATAATATCCCAGGCGAGCTTATCGATGGCATGGATGTGCTGGCGGTCTATGAAACAATGAAGCGGGCTGTAGACTACACGCGAGAGGGCAACGGCCCCATGCTGCTGGAGATCAAGACGTATCGTTTTCGCGGGCATTCCATGACCGACCCATCCTATTATCGTACTCGCGAAGAGGAGCAACAATGGCGCACTACGCGAGACCCTATTGGCATTTTCGAGCAAAAATTGCTGGAGCATGGCCTGGCAACTCAGGCCGAATTGGACGCAAACGATGCCAGGGCCATCGAGGTCTCGGAGGACGCGGCAGAATTTGCCGATAACAGCCCCTATCCTGAACTCGAGGAACTCTATACCGATGTCATGGTTGATAATTCCACGGCCCTCAGTTACCGCTACGAGAGGAAGCAATAAAGCATGCGTACCATTACCTATCGTGATGCACTACGAGAAGCCATTCGCGAAGAGATGCTGCGCGATGAGCGTGTTTTCATCATGGGTGAAGATATTGCCGGGTACGGGGGCACTTACGCGGTCACCAGGGGGCTATTTGAGGAGTTTGGCGAGAAGCGCGTGCGCGATACTCCCCTGGCCGAAGAAGTCATTACCGGGGCAGCCATTGGAGCGGCCATTAATGGTTTGCGGCCCATTCTCGAACTGATGACCATCAACTTCAGCCTGCTGGCTTCTGACGTGATCGTAAATAGCGCGGCCAAGATGCGCTATATGTTTGGCGGGCAACCCTCGGTACCCCTGGTAATACGCACTCCTGGAGGCGGGGGCGCCCAGCGGGGAGCGCAGCACTCGCAGATGCTCGAGAGCTTCTATGCCCATATTCCCGGCCTGAAGGTCGTCATGCCTGCAACGCCCTACGATGTCAAAGGCATGCTCAAATCAGCCGTGCGCGATCCCGATCCCGTCCTCTTTATCGAGCACGAACTGCTCTACAATATCAAGGGCGAAGTGCCGGATGAAGGCGAGGAATACACCGTGCCGCTCAACCGGGGCGAGGTGAAGCGCCCAGGGCAGCACGTCAGCATTATCACCTTCTCGCGCATGCTCCATCTCTCCCTGCAAGCCGCCGAAGACCTGGCCAGAGAAGGCATCGAGGCCGAGGTCGTCGATTTGAGGAGCGTTCGCCCTATCGATATTGACCTGCTCATCGATTCAGTGAAGAAGACCAACCGGGTTGTGATCGCCGAAGAAGGCTGGAAATATTATGGGACGGGGCAGGGCCTAGCTGCGCTGATCTACGAACATGCTTTTGACTACATGGATGCGCCTATCCAGCATGTGACATCCGCGGACGTGCCCATGCCCTACTCGAAGACGCTAGAACGTGCCGCTCTTCCCAAAAAAGAAGATATTGTGAATGCTGTGAAGGCGATTGTACCAACGGCACTTGTGCGCTCATAGATTATGGCCGTAGGGGCGGGAGCGGGCATGAGGCGTGGTGGGGGCGCTTGCGCCGCCTACATGCCCCATGAGAAAGGTATAAGGATGAAAATAGTAGAAATGCCCAAGATGGGCGATACGATGGAAGAGGGCAAGATCCTCCACTGGCTCAAAAAAGAAGGTGACCAGGTCAGCAGGGGAGAGATGCTTGCCGAGGTGGAAACAGATAAAGTCAATATCGAGATAGAGGCGTTTGCGGGCGGTGTATTGCGCAAAATACTGATTCCTGAAGGGTCCTCGGCTCGCATTGGAGCTCCCATTGCCGTGATCGGCTCTCCTGATGAGCCGTTGCCCGCCGAAGTTGGTGGTGATGGGGCAGGAAGAGGGGTTGCGGGGCAGGAGATTCCAGGGCAAGGGGTTCTACCAGGACAGGGACAAGCCCTATCCCTACAGTCTGGGGTTGCTCCAGGGCAGGGGCAAGCCCTGCCCCTACAGCCAAAGGGGCGTATTTTCATCTCGCCCATTGCGCGCAAGATAGCGCGGGAGCATCAACTGGATTATTCCACGCTACGGGGAACGGGACCCAACGGGCGCATCATCAAGATGGATGTCGAGGCAGCTTTAGGACAGCGGCAACAAGCGGTTCCGGTAGCTCCAGCGGCGCCTGTAGCAGAACCAGAACCAGTACCTGCTGTAAGCGAAGGCGAGGAAGTAGTTGAGATCCCGCTCACGGCTATGCGGCGCACAATTGCCCGGCGACTCAGCCAGAGTATGCAGGCTGCGCCTCACTTCTACATGACAAGTATGATCGATACCGGCAAACTGGGCTTCTTGCGCAAGCAGATCAACGAATATGCAGCCAGCGATCCCTCGCCTGTCAAAGTCAGCTTCACCGACCTGATTGTGAAGGCGGTGGCGCTGGCCCTGGTGCGCGTACCGCAGGTGAACGTCTCCTTCGCGGAAGATCGCATTCTCCAGAAGAAGCAGGTGAATATCGGCATTGCTGTAGCTCTCGAGCAGGGCCTGATCGTTCCGGTACTGCGCAATGCCAATAAGCTGGGCATCCTCGACATCGCGCGTGAGAGCCGGCGCCTGGCTGAGGCAGCGCGTGAAGGCAAACTACGCCCGGAAGATTTCAGTGGCGGTACGTTTACCGTCAGCAACCTGGGCATGTTCGATGTAGAGAGTTTCACTGCTGTGATTAATCCGCCGGAATCGGCTATTCTCGCCGTTGGCGCGATTATCCCTACGCCTGCCGTCGTTGACGGGCAGATCGTCGTGCGAGAGCGCATGAAGGTGACGCTCTCGTCCGATCACAGGGCCATTGATGGCGCAATTGCCGCGCGCTTCCTGCAAGAAGTCAAACGGCTGCTGGAGGAGCCACTCGGCCTCCTCTTATGAATGGGGTGCAGTTCATTTTTTGCATGAAAGTGGGAAAGGATCGAAACTGTAGAGGCGGGAGCGGACGGGAGGCGAAGTGGGGGCGCTTGCGCCGCCCGCGTTTCTGGTCGATGCAGCGGGCAAAGCGCATCAAAGGTGGGCAAACGGGGCGAGGCAAGCCTCCCCACCTCCCATCCACTCCACTCCCGCCCCTACGGCTCCTTGTAAAAATTTGAATGGCACCCCATGAATGAGGAACTGTCAAGTTTATTTGAACCTAGAAGGGAGCATTTCCATGACAGATCCGGTAGCATCATATCTTGATGAACATGCTGGCGAGGCGCAGGTTCTCCTCGAACGGCTGTGCAGCCAGCCGAGCGTAGCTGCGCAGAACCTCGGTATGGCCGAGGCGGCTGATCTGGTCGAATCGCTGCTCGGCGAGACCGGCTTCAAGACGCAGCGCCTCTACGTGGAAGGGGCGCCACCAGCAATTTTCGGTGAATTGCCAGGTCGCAGCCCTTATACGATCCTGCTCTACAACCATTATGATGTGCAGCCGCCCGAACCGCTCGATTTATGGCTCTCACCGCCCTTCCAGCCTACAGTACGGGATGGGAAGCTCTACGCTCGCGGCGTATCGGACAACAAGGGCGAAATTGCTGCCAGGCTCGCCGCCATTCTGGCCTTGCGAGCAACTTATGGTCAATTGCCGGTGACGCTGCACTGGATTATAGAGGGCGAAGAGGAAGTGGGCAGCCCGCATTTTGGGGCGATTGCTTCCAAGTACGCAAGTCTATTGCATGCCGATGGATGCTTCTGGGAAGGCTCAGGGTTCAGTATAGATGATCGGCCTATCTTGCTGCTGGGCACAAAAGGCTTGCTCTATGTCCAGTTGGATGTGCAGGGCACCGGCGTCGATGCTCACTCCGGCAACGCAAGCTATCTTCCCAGCGCCGCCTGGCGCATGGTGCAGGCGCTGGCTTCGCTGCGCACACCTGAGGGCCGCGTGCGCATTCCGGGCTTCTATGATGCAGTGCAGCAGCCCTCGCCAGCCTTGATAGAAGCGCTTGCCGATCAACCCGATACCGACGAGCAGTTGCGAGAAACCTACAAAGTGGATCGCTTCATTGACGGCCTGACCGGACTTGCGCGCCGCGAGCGGGCAACCTTTAGCCCGACGTGTAATATCGCGGGCCTGTTGAGTGGCTACACCGGCAAGGGGACAAAGACGGTGCTGCCGGCCAGAGCGATGGCGAAGATCGATTTTCGCCTTGTGCCCAACCAGGACCCGCAGGATATCCTGCAGAAGCTGAAGGCGCACCTGAAAGCTGAGGGCTACGATGATATCCAGGTCACGGTCTTTAGCAGCGCGGGGCCTGTTGCCACACCTATTGACAGCCCGCTGGTGCAGCGCATGAGAACCATTGCGGGAGGCTTCAACGGGAACAGGCCGGTGATCAACCCGCTGAGTGGTGGGACATTGCCGCTGCTCGATCCCCTGCAGCGCTATGTGGGCGTTCCGGGTCTTGCCGTGCCGGGGAATCCGGCATACTGGGGCAGCGGAGCACACGCGCCCAATGAGCATATCCGCCTGTCTGACCTCGATCGCGCCGTGCGCTTCAATTGCTATATGTTCATGAGACTTGGGGAATGAATGTATAGGATGTCATGCTGAGCGAGTGAGCCGAAGCAATGTCATCCTGAACGAAGTGAAGGACCTAGCGCAGCGAAGGGAAAGGGGAAGGGTCTCCGTCCATAAGCAGCGGATGCTTCGCTGCGCTCAGCATGACATTGGGAGGATCTAGCTACGTCATGGCAGGGGCTTTCATATACCACTCGGTGAACGAGCGGCATTGCCCTTCATCACTGAACTGCAGCACCCACAGGTTGTGATACACACGGTCGAGCTTCTGCTGGGTCTCATCGGTATAATAAAAGGACATCCCTACAGCGATTGCCATGTCGTCCTTTACCAGCAGCGGGCGGTACTCACCACGGTACGTTCCTGCTGCGTCGCGGTTCTCCAGCCAGGCAGCAACGATCTGGGAGCGACCGCGAGCGACGTTGTCTCCCTCATCCCAGGGATGCCAGCGGTACTCGGCGTCATCGCTAAACAGGGCGCCGATCTCGCCTGGATCATAGGTAAGCCAGGCGTGGCTGTACGCGTCAAGCCAGCGCTGCACCATCTCAGTATCAATCTTCATGGTCTTTTCTCCTCTTTTCGTGGTATCCTTTTGCCCAAAACTTGGGACTTCTTTATAGAATAAAGAAACAGCGTGAACAATGGATGATATAACACAATCCTCCTGCACAGGGCAAGGAAACCCTACATGGAACCACTCAGCTCGCTAGTTATAGCCGCTCAGCATGGCGATGCCGGCGCTTTTGATAGCATCGTCGAGCGCTTTCAAGATATGGCCTACGCTAGCGCCTATGCGATAGTGGAGGATGCGCAACTGGCTGAAGATGTTGCGCAGGAGGCCTTTATCGAGGCTTATCTCAACCTGGCGAAACTGCGCGAACCGGCAGCCTTTCCCGGCTGGTTCCGGCGCATCGTCTTCAAGCAGGGGGACAGGCTGACACGGGGAAAACATATTGCCGCGGCGCCTCTTGAGACGGCGTCTGATATGCCACAGGCCGAACACAATCCAGCAGAAGGGGTTGAGGCAGGCGAAGCGCGCGAACAGGTACGCCATGCCATCGAGGGGTTGCCAGAACACGAGCGCATTGTGGTCATACTCTTCTACGCTACTGGCTACGCACTGAAAGATATCGCGGCTTTCCTGGAAGTGCCTGTGACGACCGTCAAAAAGCGGCTCTATGATGCGCGGCAGCGGCTGAAGGATGAGTTGGTCGAAACTGTGCGCACGACGTTACAGGAGCAGCGCCCATCACTGATAGACGGTTTCCCGGCGAAAGTGCGCCTGTTGATCGCTGCGCGTCTGGGCGATATTGAGGGGGTGCGAGCGCTGCTCGAGCAACATCCTATGCTGCTGAACATGAAGGTGGAGTCAGGTGAGTACAGGAAGCGGCATTACCCGGCAATCACGCCTGGATATACTGCGCTCCATGAGGCCGCGATGAACAACCATACCGCACTGGTAAGGTTGCTCCTGGATTATGGAGCTAACATCAACGCCCGCACGAGCAGTGGTATGACGCCATTACATGGAGCGGTGCTGTACCACTGCCGTGAGGCCGCTGAATTGCTGCTGGCACAGGGTGCAAATGCCAACGCCCGGCTTACCAACGGCCTCACTCCGTTGCACCTTGCATCCATAAGGGGCTATTTGGATATTGTAGAGTTACTGCTCATGTATGGAGCATGTGTGGATGCCAGGAGCCAGCATGGGCGAACACCATTACACTGGGCCGCTTTGAAGGGCCATAGGCATATCGTACAACTGCTGCTGGCTCGCGGGGCAGATAACTCCATTCGAGACGATCTGGGCCGATCGCCACTCGATTGGGCCCTTGTAAAAGGAGAAAAATCATGAACAACAACACAACAACCATCCCAGTTGGAACATCATTGTTAGGACGAGCGCTCAACTCTCAAGGTGAGCCTATCGACAACAAAGGCTCGCTTGGCAACGCGCAGCGTGTCCCGCTCTACACTCCCCCGGCCAGCAACGTAGGGACAGGGCTGGCTCCCACGCGGATGCTTGAGACCGGCATCAAGGTCATCGATCTCATGGCTCCGCTTCCTCATGGAGGAGTTGTGGGCATGGTAGGCGGCGTCGGAGTAGGCAAGATGGTGGTGACAGAAGAGATTCTACATAACCTCATCACGCACCACAATGCCTTCATTGTCTTTATTGGCATGAGTGAAACGACATATGGGGCAAGCGAACTGCGAGATATTGTGCGAGACATCGAAGCTGAAGACAGGAGCGTGATGGTGTTCGAGCAGGCGACGAACGACCGGGGAATACGCCAGCGACTCCTGAGGGCTGGCCTCACCATTGCCATGCATTTTCGTGACCAGGGATACGAAGCGTTGCTGGTAGTGGACGATCATATCATCACAAAGGACAATATAGCCGATTTGCACGATTTGAAGCGTGCAGCGGCAGCGAAGACGATTACCACGCTCATGTTCGAGCCGGTAAATGAAGCCTGGGAACCTGTTGAAAGCAGTGTAGTGAGCGAGCTGGATGGGCAGCTCATGTTCAGCCGCGAGCTTGCCAAACAGAGTATATGGCCGGCTATAGACCCCATATTATCCCATTCGCGCCTACTGGAAGATGGAGCAATCAGCGCGGAACACGCGCAGGTGGCTCGTGAGGTGAAGCAGCTATTGCAGCGATATCATGAAGCTCAGGGGCAAGGGGAAACTGATACTGGCAGGCTTTCGGAGGAAGACCGGCGCGTGCTCCAGCGCGGCGAGCGCATCCAGTTGTTCTTTGCCCAGCCCTTCTTTGTGGCAGAGGCCTATACAGATACGCCTGGTGAGTACCTGCCAATCCAGGAGACGGTGCGCAGCTTCAAGGAGTTGCTCGAAGGTCGCTACGACGATGTTCCCGCGCAGCGCTTCTACTTTGTAGGGACGATTGACCAGGCGCTGGCGAAGGCCTGAAACAAACGCATGTAGGGTCACAATCATCCAGATGAACAAAATCATTCCCCCATGTCATGCTGAGCGAAGCGAAGCATCCGCTGCCGATCGGCTGAGATCCTTCCCCTTCACTGCGTTCAGGGCTTCGGCTCACTCGCTCAGGATGACAAACCATGACCGGTTTTGGTCGTTAAATTTCATAATTGCGTCCCTACTTTAATCCTTCCTCGTCGGCGATTTGCGTGAGCTGGTTGCGCAGCTCCCATAATTCGGGATAAAAGACATCCTCGAGGGTGCGTTTCAGCAGTTCCATGGGCGTGCCGCCGGTGCCAATGGTACCGGGACCAATCATGCGCTTTGCCATCTTGTAATGCTGTGTGCAAAAGATCTGGAACACCTCGTCGTAGTCAGTCAGGGCTTCGGCAAAGGCCAGCAGTTCTGGGTAGCGGTCGCCATGCATGTAGACATCAACCAGCGAGACCTGTTCGTGCGCGAGCACATTGGTAAAATCATCCCACAGCAATGGCGAAATGGTCATAAGGGCATGGAAGCCAGGTGAAGAACTGCCCGATCCGTCGCCAAGGGCCTTGCGGAACCCATGAAAATCCCAGGCCGTCATGGTTTCCAGCATGCGCATATTATCCAGCATCAGGTATTGAATGCGAATGACGCGCTGCAGCAGGTGCAGGGCTCGCGGCAGGTTGAATTCCTGGAGCAGGGTACGGATGGTGCGCAGCTCAAAAGCCGCTTCCTTCCACCACAATTCAAAGACCTGGTGTACGACCTGAAATTGTAGCTCGTCGTGATGAACCAGCTCGTCCTCAGGCGTTTGCAGCGAGAGGAGCTGTGGAATATTCAGGTAGCGTTCGTAGGTACTCTCGCCTGGAACGCGCTTCGTGACGTGATGAGTAACGCTTTTTGTCATGGGTTATCGCTTCCTTCTATGGATTGCTACCGGAAACACCGCTGTTCCCGTCAAATATAGATTGCCAGGAATGTATTATGCTACCGAACTGGGAATAGAAACATCTACGTATTCGGCAAATGTGGGTATATCTGGAATAGGTTCGTGATCCTCAATCATCCCCTCTAAATGCATCACGATAGCCTCTCGTATATTTTTGAGCACTTCTTCATAGGTATCTCCAGTTGCAACGCAACCAGGAAGATCCGGAACATAAGCGCCATAATTATGCTCACCCTGCTCAATAATAACAAGAAAGCGGTACGTCCTGGCGCCAGACATGATTTTCCTACCTTTCTTGGATCACGAACTTGTATGCCTACAACGCCAATCATCCAAAATATTGATACCAACATTCTAGCACATGCCCAGACTGATTGGAATCGTGGCTGCGGATAGGCAGGGCTATATAGACTTTGCTGGCGAATGACACAGTGAGCCTTCCAGGGCAACTGCAAGGATTGCCCCTACTCTGCGCGCATCGGCCTGCGCAGCCGCCGTAGGGTAGGGACAGGGCTTGCCCCTGTCCTGGCTGCTGATGCGAAAAATATCATAGAATACAGAAGTGGAAGAGAGAAAGGATTGACCTTATGGCCGATTTTATGGACTTTCCTAGCCCGCGCGAGCGAGTACTGAGGAGTGGAGATACCACCATAGGTATCATTCCAGATATTTGCCTGGTTTCCCATTTCCAGGTAGGGGCATGGCAGGTGTTGTATCGACCAATGGAGACGGGCAATGTCCAGCGCTGGGGGTTGCCCCTGATGATCCCAAACTTCTCGCGTCTCAAAAATGGCATCTTCCAGGAGAAGCACACCACGCTGCCGATCCACGGCTTTGGACGTACCCTTCCCTGGATCGTCACCGAGCAAGATGATACGCGCCTGAGCATGCAACTGAACAGCAGCGATGCCACGCGGCCCAGCTATCCCTATGAGTTTACCTTCACAGCAGCGATTGCTGCAGGAGAGAAAACTCTCACATATACGCTCACCATGGAAAACCGGAGCGAGGAAGTGATGCCTATCGCTCCAGGCTTCCATCCCTATTTTGCCGTAGCCCAGCAGGATAAGGCGAAGATCGTGACAAGCGGCCCGCCTGGATTTGTGGCGAGCGCCTTTGATTGGGATACGCAACCGCCCGACAATCCCTATCCATTCCCGCACCAGGTAACCATCCAGATACCTCGTGGCGGCACCTTGATCATCGTGGAGATACCCGTTGACGGCGCCTATTTGCTCTCCAATATGCAGGTATGGTCGGAACCCATCTCCAGACCCGATCATGCATTTGTTTGCTTCGAGCCAACGGTAGGCAGCGAGGATGCCCTCAACCGGCCTGCCGATCGCTTGAACATCGGGCCGCATAGCAGCCGGCAAATTATCTTGCAGGTGATGGCTACGCCTTCTAGTTGACTATGAGAACATTTACGGGAATGAGCCAATTTATCGGCAGTGGCCGCGATAAATCGGGCCCTACACTTCACTGGGAGAGACGGAGAACCGGCCCGTGCTGCTTCCATGCATTTCCTGCATCTATGGGATATAATAATAGGGATGATACCCTGCAGCGTCATATGAAATAGAACCAGGAGCAGTTCCTATTCGTATGTAAAGTAGAGACTTCTACGGAAGTTATGTCCTTCTAATTCATATATGTATGAACCAGTATATACCAGGCCGGCGGGGACTCAGAAGGCAGGTCAAGTGGATGATAAAAAACCCCCTCAATATATTGAGGCTACAAAATAATAACAATATGCCGCAGCGACAGCAAAACCAGATGCGCCCACCAGGCCCCAATGGACAACAACCTCAGGGAGGGCGCCCATCGAATCTTAACCGGTGGTTGCTGGCCATTGTCCTGGCGTTGCTGGCTATCTATGCCTTTTCGTACTTCAACTCGGCGAATAGCTCGAATTCTTCCCAGGTCGACCAGCTTTCATACAGCCAGTTTTACCAGCAGATTGATGCAGGCAATATAAAAACAGCAACCTTTAATGGTCAAAATGACATTACTGGCCAGTTCAACAGGCCGGTTGGCCAGTATACACAATATGATGTGGTTCAGTTGCCCAATGGCGACCCGAACCTCACGCCGCTGCTGCTCAAGAAAGGGGTTGTCGTCAGTTCGCAGCCACAGCAGGATAATAGCTTCTGGATCAACTTGCTGATCGCCTTCCTTCCCCTGGCCGCTATAGTGGCTCTTTTCATCTTCCTGTCACGCCGGGCCGGGCAGGGACAGCAGGGCATCTTCAGCTTTGGCAGGAGCCGGGCGAGATTGATCCTCGAAGATCGGCCCAGCACTACATTTGCCGATGTGGCAGGCGTAGATGAGGCCAAGTTCGAGTTGCAAGAGGTTGTCGATTTTCTCAAAACGCCGGGCAAGTTCCAGCGCCTGGGCGGCAAGATTCCGCGCGGCGTTTTGCTCGTTGGCCCGCCAGGAACAGGAAAAACGCTGCTGGCAAGAGCTGTCGCCGGTGAGGCCGGGGTGCCGTTCTTCTCTATATCCGGCTCCGAATTCGTCGAAGTGCTGGTCGGTGTCGGCGCCAGCCGCGTGCGCGACCTGTTTGATCAGGCAAAAAAGGCCGCCCCCAGCATCATCTTCATTGATGAGATCGATGCCGTCGGCAGGCAGCGCGGAGCCAGCATCAATACCAACGACGAACGCGAGCAGACGCTGAACCAGTTGCTGGTCGAGATGGATGGCTTTGATCCGCGGCAGGCCGTCGTGGTGATCGCTGCCACAAACCGCCCCGATGGGCTTGATATTGCTCTCTTGCGTCCGGGACGTTTTGACCGCCGGGTGACTGTGGATCGACCAGACTGGAGTGGCCGCCTGGCAATCCTCAAGATACACACACGTAACGTCCCGCTGGCTGCAGATGTGGACCTGGTTTCCATTGCTCGTGGTACCCCTGGCATGGTCGGGGCCGACCTGGCAAACCTGGTCAACGAAGCAGCGCTACTCGCGGCGCGCCGCAATCTTGATCGAGTGACACAGAAGTGCTTTGATGAGGCCCTGGACAAAATCCTGCTTGGCGCGGAGCGCCCGCTGATACTCAGCGAGGAAGACCTCAGGGTAATCGCTTACCACGAAGGGGGTCATGCCTTAACGGCCCTTCTCTCGGAATATGCAGACCCCGTAACGAAAGTTACGATCGTGCCGCGCGGGCAGGCCCTCGGCGTGACCATGTCTACACCGCTCGATGATCGCTATAACTACTCGAAAGAGTACCTGCTGACGCAAATTGTTCACGCTCTTGGTGGTCGCGCTGCCGAACAGATCGCCATTGGGAGCATCACGACAGGAGCCGAAAACGATCTGCAGAAGGTGACGGCTATAGCGCGGCAGATGGTCACTCGCTGGGGTATGAGCGAGCGGCTCGGCACCATCTCCTTTAGCGAGCGCTCCAGCCCCTTTGTAGGTATGGAGGATAGGGGCACTCCAACCGAGTACAGCGAGGTCACGGCAGAGGCTATCGACGAGGAAGTCGATCGCATAGTACGGGAGTGCTATGAGCGCGCTGTGGAGCTTCTCACAACTCATCGCGAGACGCTTGATCGCATAGCGCAGGAATTGCGCAAACATGAAGTGCTCGATGCGCGCCAGCTTCAACAGATCATGGAGGAGACCGGGGCACGCATCGCCCCCAAACAGCCGCCGCCCAAGGCTGTTCCACAGCTAATCAGCCCGCCTCCGCCCACGCCTCCTGTGCAGCCTGAGGTAAACAGCACAGGCACAGACCAGATTGGTTAAAGAAAGCCGGTTCTATGTGACGGGTGAAAGCCTGGCCCCCACAACGGAGGCCACTACATTTCTCTCCCGCTCAATTGAAAGTTGACAGAGTGCTATGATACTTTTGTCTCGGCCCTCTCTTCTTCCCTGGCTCCGGCCTCGCGAGTAGCCTCCTCCTCTTGCCGCACGATACGAATCTCGTTTTCAAAGATGCGCCGCAGGATGGCAACTGCGCAGGCATAGGTCGAGTCCATGCCAAAGTAGGAAAGGCTACCCGCGCCGAGATTCTTGCCGCGCGTATAGGGCGTATCCGAGGCATAGTGCAGGATGCCTAGCTCATAGGGAAGGCGAGCGAAGTTGATGTTCTCCCCGTTGGGATAGCGCGTCAGGTACTGGTCTTCGTAGACGGCGTTGAGATAGGGGCCACTCTCCATCTCAACCACAGTATAGTTGGCGCTGTAGTAGAAATCCAGGTACTGGCGGTTTTGCAGGTAGGTGCCTTTGCCCGAAACCGCTTTCTGGTTATCGAGCACGGAGCCATAAATCAGGTAAGACTGCACATCCTGCGCGGTAAAGCAGTTATCCAGCCAGTAAACGTTCTGGCTGTGTTCATCGAGCACGGCGTTGGAGATCATTACATCGCCAATGCTGCCGTTGAGCGTCGCCGCTTTGCCTAGAATGTAGATGCCCTTGATGTGCGTCAAATTCTCCATGATCTCACGTAACATCCTGTAGGCGGCCATGCCCAATGGATAATCGATGTTGAGCAGCACAGCCTGGCTCTTTGAGAGCTTATCCATTCCCGGCATGCGGCAGCGCGGATCGATCTCCATGTGGTGCAGTTTGGCCAGTTCAAACACCTGGGCATCGATTTCCAGGCCGTGCCGCGCTCCAACGTACCAGATGCCGCGCTCCTGCTCCTCGCGTGCGCGGTTCTGGATAAATTCCTGGCCTGCAGGAGTGCGCATCCATTCGCGCGCCACGAAGTACAGGAAGTTTTGCCAGTTGCCGGGAACAATTCCTTCCTGCAGCTTGCGGCATTCCTCGGCAAGATAAGGGTCCTTGCCGCTCAAAGCAAACTGCGTGAGAACCTCTTGCCGGTTAAGAATACTGCCTGAGGAAAGGTTGACCAGGCTATGCGGATTGCTGGAGACAAAGTAGACAGGTCGATCTTGCAAGCCCAGGGTATCGAAGACTCGCTCGACCGGCGCCCACCATTTGCGCGTAGCCCGCACAAAACCAACATGCGAGCCGCCCAGCATGCGCAGCGCAAAACTTTTACGACTTTTCCCGATGATACGCAGGTTATCCCAGAGACGATCGCCCCAGATCACTTCGAGGCGCCGCCAGTCGCTGGCATGGATGTGCAGGCGCTCGCGCAACACCCTCGAGATCTCGGCAAACACGGGTGATGTGCGATCAATGCGCGTCTCCAGTAAACGCATAGTGGTTGGGTCGGCATTGAGCAGGTAGTACATCTTGTTCCATTCGATCTGGAAGGCGACCAGGATAGGAACGATATCATCTATATCGCTGACGCTGGCAACATAGACGGCCAGCGTTTCTTTCCCATCGTAGAACCACTTGCGGCGCCGCGCGGGCGCAGTGACAGCCTGCCAGTTATCCACGTCAAAGCCCTGTTGCTGGAACATCTCCTCGGACTGGCCCAGCAACACCAGATTGCAATGCAGTATTGCCGATGGCAGGCGCAGGACGCTGTAAATGAAGGCGGACATGTCGGGATAGGGCGAGCGGGCTTCGGGATGCAGGCTCGAGTCGATGTTGTAGTGCGCCTGCACGAGCGCTTTCAGGCTGACTTCGCCTGAACTGCGCAGCAGGGTGTTATAGGTACGAATATAAAGCTCAACGTCGCGCTTCCCGGCTTCATGATGTCCCTCTTCTTCCTCTAAAGAAGTAGGAACCGCCTTCATTGTAGAATCCAGTTCTGCCTCATCTGTCTCTTTGGATTCGCTGCCGTTTTTGAAAAGCTCGTGGTCTTGCTGTGGTCCTTCAAATGAATCAACTGACTGGTTATGGCGTTCAAAACGTCGATCTTTGCGTGACACGTTAACTCTTCTCCCTCCCATCATTCGAGATGAGATTTCAGTAGTATTATTTCTTCCTTATTTTTCTTTTTCATCATTATACCCGCTAGTTCCATCTTTGTGGTAGGGGTGATAAATTTCATCATGGTAGATTTCTATTCATTTGTAGTATTTTTTTACCAGAACATGCCACCAAACACCAGCTAATATCGTTTCTATATTGAGAGGCATTACTAAAATGCTGGGATTCCCCATGCCCGGCATTTCCCCCTAGTAATGCCTCTTTTCTGCAATATTTTTTCTAGTTTAACTCCATATTAATACGTCGTCGTTGCCGGGAACGCGGCCACCTGAGAGCCATTGATTTCCCTCATTATTCAATCTGTTCTTCCATTGGCAATGTACCAAGCCATTAAACAATAACTGTCGTATAAGATCGTCATACTCTTTAAGAATAAATCGACCGAAGTGCATAAGGAGAAGTTTCTGGCGGAGTTCAGGCCAGCGCCGAACACGCTGAATCCTCCCCTGTTGAAGTATTTGCTTGTAGAGCTCCTGTCTTTCTCCTGCCAGGCGTTCCTGCCGCTGTTGCGCAAACCATTCTTTTCCCAGTATTCCCTGATAACTCTGCTCTTCTAACTGTCGCCGGTGCCGGCAAACCGCATCATTCATACAGAGTAAGCTATCCTTGCTCCTGCTCGCAAAGAGAAGCGTATATGGCACTTTCTCGATGCTTGCAGGCCTCGGCATAAAAAGAGGTATGCGCTGCACGAAGGGAAAATGCTTCTGCATTGAAGCTCGCAATAGATCAATCACTCCATCCGCGATGGAAAAAGCCTCTGCTTCGCCTTTCGCAAGCAATGTCTTCCATTGATCGGTACGCAGTAGTCCGGTCAGCAGGGATGAGCCTGCGGGAGTGCGTGAAGATGCTATGACGTGGGCCCGTGCCTGTTTATGCGAGATAAAGAGGCATAGCTCGGTTGGTGCAGTTGTACGCCGGTAGATGGGGAGCAGATCATCATACGTATAAAGTGTTTGTCCGAAAGGATTGAGCAGGAAGATAGCCGGAGATTGCTCAATCTCTTCCAGCAAAGCGCCTGCTATCTCTGGCCAGCCTGCCTGCAGCATGCCGCTTTCCTTTGGCAGGACAAAGTCGTTTGTGGCTATCGAGATATCCTGGCCATCTTTAGCCGCTTTGCTCTCCCTGCGCTTGCTGTTTCTTGTCTCCAGCACAATACCATGAAGCGTAATGGGTTGCGAAGGATTTTCGCCGGCCAGCACCCTGGAAAGCGATGCTATCGATTGCAGTAGAGGGGGCGGGTCTTGCGCTGTGCTTTTCTTGCGCCCTTTTTGCGGCGTCGCCTCAGCGTCTTTTGAGGGGGATGATGAGCGTATGCGCGAATCGCTCCCCAGGGCATCGATCCAGTAACAGCGGCGGTAGATAAGCATTGCTTGCAGGGAACGGCAGTAGGATGCTACGTAATCATGTAATAGCCAGTCGCGCAGGGAGGACAGGACGGCCTGTTCCGTGAATCGCTGCGCTGGTTTATGCCTCGCGGTTTCTGGTGTTGGTGTTGCTGCTGCTTGCTGGTTGTCGAAATCGCCCCATAGGTCGAGATTCATAGTGGCCTATTCTATCACACTTTCGCGGGTCGTTCTTCTAAGGAAAGTCTCATCTATGTCATCCTGAGCGAAGCGAAGGATCTATGTGTCCCTGCATCAGACCCTTCCCCTTCACTTCGTTCAGGGCTTCGGCTCAGGTCAGGGGCAAGCCCTGACCCTACAGGGTGACATCCTTATGTTAGAGCTTTGTTAGAATTTTGTTATACGTGTGTTAGAAAACTTGACAAGGATGCTATCAAAGATTATATAATGTTCTCAGAAAGTGAGAGAGGTAAACGGTGAACAACGACAAAGAGACGGCAGGGTGCGGGTCAAGCTGGACAAGCCACCGCCCCTACTATGGTACGACCTTCGATGCCGATCATTCATACAGAAGTTTTCCGTACCTCTCTCAAAGGTATCCAGTAGACTGATGAAACCAGTCAGTTATGTAGTATCAGACGTTCGGTTATGTAGTATCACACGTTTAGGAGGTGTATGGAAATGACAACTCTGATGCCTTTCGATCCCTTCCGTGAGATGCTTAGCTTGCGCGATGCTATGAACCGGCTCTTTGAGCAGAGCTTTGTCAATCCTGCCTGGAGCACAACGACTTCTCAGAACTGGACTGCTCCGGTGAATGTGTACGAGACGGAGCAGGGTTATCAGATGTATGTCCTGCTTCCTGGCATCAAGCCGGAGGACATCGAACTGACTGTGGATCAGAACACGCTGACCTTCAAAGGGCAATTCTATCCTCTAGTTCAAGAGAACCAGCAGGGCAAGTGGCTGCTGCAGGAATTTGGTTCTGGCACCTTTGGGCGCACGCTGACCTTCCCCAAGCCAATCGATGTTGACCACATCGAGACGAAGTATGAGTATGGTGTGCTCTACATCTACATCCCGGTCAGCGAGGCTGTGCGTCCGAAGAGGATCAGCATCAGTAACGCCAACGTCGTGAACAGCAACGGCAGCCTGAGCGGAAGCGAGCAGCATAAACTGACCGTTGAGGCTGGCGCGTAGTAGCCTGTACTGGCCCATTGAGCATATTGTAAGGAGCAGGTCGCCTGGAGGAAACATGTTGCGGCCTGCCCCATTATTTTTGGGATAATGGAGACGAACGGAATGAATGATAGCCGGACAGGAGGCCGATGATGATTTTTAACAAACAAGATCGGCATCACCTGTCATCCTGAGCGAAGCGAAGGATCTCTGTCGATCGCATTAGATGCTTCCCCTTCCCCTTCACTGCGTTCAGGGCTACGGCTCACGCGCTCAGCATGACATGGCCAGAGCTGTCAAGTTCACCTGAACCTTGCCAGAGCTGCCAAGATGCGCTCAGGTGTCATCGGAAGTTCCATGAGGCGGACGCCGGTGGCATCCTTGATGGCGTTGGCAATAGCCGCAGCTACCGGAACCACAGGCGGCTCGCCCACTCCTCTAGCACCCAGGGGGCCAAGCTGAGACGGCACCTCTACCAGAAGTGGCGTAATGGAGGGCGCATCCTGGCTCAGCGGCAGCGCATAGTCCATCAGCGTTGAGGTGAGCAACTGCCCGCTCTCGTCGTAGGCCATTCCTTCAAATAGCGCCCAGCCGATGCCCTGGACCACTCCGCCATGGATCTGGCCCTCCACCTCTGCCGGGTTAATGGCCCGGCCTACATCCTGCGCCGCAATGTAGTCGAGCACGCGCACCTCGCCCGTCTCAGGATCAACAGCCACCTTCGCCAGGTGCACGGCAAATGTTGGCGAGGGAACGCGAATAGCGGAGCGGCCCCGGCCAAAGACCGGCTCGTAGGGAGCGCCAAACCCCATCGATTTCGCTGCAATCTGTTGCAAGGTGACATACTTCTCTGCCACACCTCTGACCATTACCTTCCCCTCCCGCAGCTCCATATCATCAGGAGATGCCTCCAGCATATCAGCGGCAATGGCGAAGAGCTGGTTGCGGGCATCACGTGCCGCCGCCAGCACCGCCGAACCCACTGTATAGGTCGTCTTGCTGCCGGCGGAGAGGCCGGTATAGGGCATCGAATCGGTGTTATCATGGGTCACGTGGACGGCAGAGGCCGGCAGGCTCAACTCTCTGGCGGCGATCAGCGCCATTGAGGTGTCTGAGCCGGACACATCGACGCTGCCCAGCACGAGGGTAAAGGTGCCATCTTGCTCCAGCCTGCACAGTGCTGCGGCAGGCTCCGTTCCACCAGACCAGCCTCCAGCAGCGAGACCTATTCCGGTCTTCCAGCCCCTCAATTCCTCCGGTACTTCCTGTTTGGCTCGCTCGCGCTGCACCCATAGCGGATGCTGCTCGATTTGTTCAAGGCACTCTAGCAAGCCGATACGCGGCCAGCGACCGCGCATCATATTCGGATCGCCCTCTCTGAGAGCATTGATCTTGCGGAACTGAAGTGGGTCAATGCCAAGCTGCTGGCAGAGTTCTGCCACCGTCGATTCGAGGGCAAAGTATGCCTGTGGTCCCATGGGAGCGCGATAGGCGCCGGTTCCGGGTTTGTTGGTCAGAACCACGTAGCAGCGGACATCTATATTGGGGCAGCGATAGACAGCGGTAAAATGGAAGCCACTGAAGCCGGCGAGAAAATAGGGATAGGTTCCCGAATCAAGAATCATGCTGGCCTGGATAGCGGTGAGTCTCCCGTCCCGTTTCGCGCCAAGTTTGACGGTAATCACCGCTTGTGGCGCCGGATTGCTGGCCAGCAGGTCTTCCTGGCGCGTGTAGACCAATCGTACCGGCCTGCGCAGGCGGTATGCGACCGAGGCTACGAGCGGCTCGAGCAAGGTTTCCTTCCCGCCAAATCCTCCACCGATGAACACCGGCTCGACATGGATGTGCCACTCAGGCATCTCTAGCGCCCTGGCTACCGCCGCACGCACATTGAACAAACCTTGCGTGCTCGACCAGATCACCAGTTGCTGGCCAGAAGGACCTGGCGCCACCGTGACCGTTTGTGGCTCCATGTAGGACTGGTGGACGGGATGGGTGCGATAGCGGTATTCGACCACTACCTCGGCCTCGCGCAGGCCTTTTTCGATATCGCCCATCCTGAAAGGTAGGGTCTGGATGACATTTGCTGAATGCTCCTCTTCCTCAATAGGTGCTGCCTGCTGAGAGAAGAAAGTGTGTTCACCTCCCCTGGCTGCTGCCAGGAACTCGGGGCGAGCGGTCGGGGGCGAATCTGGTCGCATGGCAACCTCAGGATCGATGACAGCAGGCAGTGGCTCGTAATCGACCTCCACAGCGTTGGCGCCATCCTCGGCGAGAGCCTCCGTCTCGCCAACCACAATGGCCACAGGATGCCCGCACCATAATACTTCTTGCTGCGCCAGTGGGCACTGCGCACGGGAAAGCAGGTCTGCCTGGGCCATTCCCAGCGTTTCAGCGGTAAAAACGGCCACCACGCCAGGCATGGCCAGAGCAGCCGATGCGTCGATATTCAGGATGCGTGCGTGGGCATACGGGCTTGTGACCAGGCTGGCATGCAGTAATCCGAGCAGCGCCTGATCCCCCGCATAGCGCGCCCGCCCGGTTACTTTATCAGGCCCGTCCACACGGGGCAGAGATGTGCCAACTAGAACAGGTTGCGCTTGCTCTTGCGTTCCTTGCATCATGCGGGAAACTCCTCTTTTCCTTATATCATAGAGACTGTTATGTACAACATTCTATCTCATCACAGTGGAAATGTGTTGTAGAGGAAGGCTGAATCTGCCTGTTGCCTATGTCATCATTTCTGCTTTATGATACGTAGTAGTATGTCTTGATACAATTTAATGCAAAAGGAAACGGGAACATATGGCAACGACTGCGCAAGCACTGCAAACAACAGAGACCATGCTTCCACCAGGCCCCAGAAGGCTACCCTATATTGGGCATATGCTCTTTTTGAGGCAGGATCCGCTTGGTTTTCTGCAACAGCTTCAACGCATCTATGGCAATATGGCCACCATCTATGTCGGGAAGAATCCGGCTGTGCTGCTGTTCCGTCCGGAATATGTCCACTACGTGCTGGTGGAGCACCCGCGCGAGTTTTCCAATCGCCGCCTGCTCCAGGGAGGTAACAATGGAGGCTTTGCGAGTGAGGGATTGCTGACCATCGATGGCGAACAGCATCGCCGGCAGCGCCATGCTGTCCAACCGGCGTTCCATAAAAAGCGTGTCGAAGGCTATGCCGGCATCATCGAGCAATATACGCAGGAGCTGCTTAAAACCTGGCACCCCGGCGATAGCATCGATCTGTCACGGGCTATGCAGGAATTGACGCTCAGGGTTGCGAGCAAGTGCCTCTTCAGCATCGACCTGTCGAACCGGCTTGGCCCTCTGAGCGATGCCTTTGATGGCGTGATTGGCAGTTCGACAAGTGTAGCCGAGGATCTCCTCAATATTCGTATTGATAACCCGATTACCGGCTATGGCAAGCGCATGGCGGCCATACGCCAGTTGGATATGCTGATCTACACCCTGATTGCCCAGCGCCGCGAGGATGATCGCGAACATAACGATGTGCTTGCTATGCTGATGTCAGCCGAGAGCGGGGAAGGGCCTGGCATAAAACTGACCGAGAAGCAGATCCACGATCACATCCTGACCTTCCTGGCGGCGGGTCACGAAACGACCGCCATTGCCCTCGTCTGGACGTTTTACCTGCTCTCGCAATATCCGCAGGTACGTGCAAAATTGCAGGAAGAGATCCGCTCCGTACTTGGCGGGCGCGAGCCAACCCTTGACGACCTTGCGAAACTTCCCTATCTCGAGTGGGTGCTGAACGAATCGATGCGCCTCTATCCCCCGGCCTGGATGCAGATGCGCTTCGTTGCCAGAGAGACCGAACTGGATGGTGTGCGCCTGCCGGTTGGCACGCTGCTCATCCTGAGCCAGTGGGTCATTCATCGCTTACCCGATATCTGGCCTGATGCGGAGGTGTTCAAGCCTGAGCGATGGGATCCGGCAAACGGGCAACAGCTCCCGCCGGGAGCATACTTCCCCTTTGGGGGTGGCCCGCGCACCTGTATCGGTATGCCGCTCGCGCTGCTGGAAGCCCGCATTATTCTCGCCAGTATTCTCCAGCGCTACACGCCGCAACCTCCTCCTGGCTATACTCCTGGCTTCCAGCCGGTAATTACCCTGCGCCCGAAACGACACTTGCAAGTGACCTTGATGCCCGCGTCCTCCAGCGATTCAGATGTTCAATGGAGGCAGCTTGCGCGCCTAAACGACCTGGCTATCCAGCAAGGCGCAAACCGCCAGGGATGCAGGACTGCCCTTCTGAGCCCGCTGGGGTTGTCGTAAAGCCTTACCCCTCGCTTCCCCGCAGCTCCCTGTATCGCGCTATCAGTGTATTGGTCGAGCTATCGTGCGAGAGTTTGGGTTCTTCCTTGCTCTCAAGCTCGGGGATGATGCGGTGGCCAGCACTTTGCCGAGTTCGACGCCCCACTGGTCGAAGG